>NZ_JBWKNI010000002.1:198606-414583 GCF_059415485.1 Caulobacter sp. GW821-FHT10C03
TCCCCCCGCTTCGGCGTTAGAACCTCGTCATGACCCTTCGTCTCGCGCTCCTCGCCGCCCCGCTGGCCCTGCTGGCCGCCTGCGGCCCCGCCGAAAAGACCTCCGCGCCTTCCGCCGCGGCCCCGCAGGCCGAGCAGGAAGCGGGCAAGCTGGCCGATGGTCCCGTCGCCGTGAAGATCACCCCCTATGTCGGCGGCCCGCTGCAGGTGGGCGCTGCGGGGGTGGGACCGATCACCGCCGCCACCGCCTTCGACCAGCCGACCATCGCGGCCCTGTTCCCGAAGGCGCAGGTCAAGAGCGCCTTCATCCATGTCGGCGAGGGCCCGCCCGGGCCGATCATCGTCGTCGAGCAGGACAAGGTCCCGCTGCTGGAGATCGGCAAGGGCGCCGACGGCGGCATCTCCGAGATCCGCCTGGCCGCCGGCGACGTGCGCGGCCCCAAGGGCGAGAGTCTGCTGGCCAAGTGGGAGGCCCTGGGCTTCACCGTCGATCAGTGCCGGGCCGGCGAGGGCCGCACGGTCAATGCGGTGGTCTGCGTGCGCCCCGAGGCCCCGACCGTGTCCTACGTCTTCGGCGTGCCCGGCTGGACCAAGGGCGGCGTGCCCGACGAGAAGACCCTGAAGGCCAAGGCTCAGCTCAACGAATTCGTCTGGCGTCCGGCCGAGACCGCCCAGGTCGGAGCCGCCTGACCTTGCGCGTTCTTTCCGTCGACACCTGCCTGGCGGCCGCCTCGGTCGCCGTGATCGAGGACGGCCGCGTCCTGGCCGCCCGCACCGAACCCATGACCCGCGGCCACCAGGAGCGCATCGCGCCCCTGGCCAAGGACGTCGCCGCCGAGGCCGGGATCGCCTTTTCCCAACTCGACCGCATCGCCGTCACCGTCGGCCCGGGATCCTTCACCGGCCTGCGCGTGGGGCTGTCCTTCGCCAAGGGCCTGGCCCAGGCGCTGTCGATCCCCTGCGTGGGCGTCAACAGCCTGGAGGCCCTGGCGGCCTCGTCGGAGGCCAAGGGCTTCGTCGCCGCCGTCCTCGACGCCAAGATGGGCCAGGTCTATCTGCAGGTCTTCGACGGCGGGACGGCCCTGATGGCTCCCGACGCCCTCGACCTGGGCGCGGCCACGGCCCGCCTGGCGGAGCTCTATTCCGGCGGTCCGGCGACCCTGGTGGGTTCCGGCGCGCCCCTGCTGGAGGGCGTGCTGCCCGAGGCGACCGTCCTGACGCCCGCGTCCGCCGACCCCGTCGCCATCGCCCGCCTGGCCGCCGCCCGACCGGCGCCGACCCATTCGCCCCGGCCGCTCTATCTGCGCGCGCCCTACGCCACGATGCCCGCCGCATGAACCTGCGCCCTGTCGGACTGGAAGCGTGCTGGGACCTGGCGGACCTGCACGAAAAGGCCTTCGACCGCCCCTGGAGCCCGACCGAGTTCGAAGCGCTGTTCAACTCGCCCGGCGTCTTCGCCGTGTTGGGCGGTTCGGGCGAACCGGAAGCGCCGCGCGGCTTCATCCTGTGCCGGGCGATCGCCGGCGAGGCCGAGATCCTGACCATCGCCGTCGATCCGGCCGCCCGCCGGCGCGGCTGGGGCGCGGCCTTGGTCGAAATGGCCGCCGGGATCGCCACGGAAGCCAAGGCCTTCGACCTGTTCCTGGAGGTCGCGGCCGACAATCTGGCGGCGATCGGGCTCTACAAGGCGACCGGCTTTTCGCAAGTGGGTCTCAGGAAGGGCTATTATCCCCATCCTGACGGCGCCAAGGACGCCGTCGTCATGCGGCGGGCGCTTAACACTTAAGAAGCGATTGCCTATTGTGCCGCGAATCCCCCGACGGAGATTGCGCTTTGGACCGCCTCGAAAAGCTCTGCATCGAAAAAGGCATGCGCATGACCGACCAGCGTCGTGTCATCGCTCGTGTGTTGTCGTCGGCTGACGACCATCCCGACGTCGAGGAGCTGCATCGCCGCGCCCACGCCATCGACCCGCACATCTCGATCGCGACGGTCTACCGCACCGTCCGCCTGTTCGAGGAGAGCGGCATCATCGAGCGCCACGACTTCCGGGACGGCCGCTCGCGCTACGAAGAGACCCCGACCCATCACCACGACCACCTGATCGACATGAAGACCGGCAAGGTCGTCGAGTTCGTGGACGAGGAGATCGAGGCCCTGCAGCACGCGATCGCCCGAAAGCTCGGCTACAAGCTGATCGATCACCGGCTCGAACTCTACGGCGTGCCGATCGAAGAGTGATTGACCTGGATCAAGACAAAGGGCGCGGGTTCACCCCGCGCCCTTTTCTTTTGGGTCCGACCCTGGCGCCCCCGGGGTGGCTTTGGGAGCGGCTCAGGTCCGGACGAAGTCGAGGAACACCGGGGCGCAGTCGCCCAGCTTCTTTTCCTCGTAGCGGGTGGTGACGTGGTCGGCCGGGATGGCCTGGCGGTTGGAGCCCTCGTCCGCGAAGCGGAAGGAAGGGTCCGCCAGCACCCGCTCGATCGTCCACTCGGCGTAGTCGGCCCAGTCGGTGGCGAAGCGGAAGGCCGCGCCCGGCTTCAGCACCCGGGCCAGCTCGGTCACGAACTCCGGCTGGATGATCCGGCGCTTGTTGTGCCGGGCCTTGTGCCAGGGATCGGGGAACATCACGAACAGGCGGTCTATCGAGGCGTCGGGCAGCCAGCCGACCACGTCGCGGGCGTCGCCCTCGTGGATGCGGACGTTGGAGAGGGCCTGTTCCTCGACGTGGCGGACGGCGCTGGCCACGCCGTTGACGAAGGGCTCGGCCCCGATCACCAGCACGTCCGGACGGCGGCCGGCCTGGGCGGCCATGTGCTCGCCGCCGCCGAAGCCGATCTCCAGCCAGACTTCCTTGGCGTCGGGCATCTGGTCGCGGGGCTGGAAGACCTCGTGCGGCACGCTGATGGTCGGCAGCAGGCTGTCGAGCAGAGCCTGCTGGCGCGGCTTCACCGGCCGCGACTTCAGGCGGCCGAACGAGCGCAGCGGCCCGTGGGGCTGTTGGGGATTGGTCATGGGGCGGGTCTTTAGAGGCTTGAAGGCGAAAAGAAAACGGGCCCCGGTCTTGTGACCGAGGCCCGCTCTTCAATTCCGAAGGAGGGAAAGGGCTACGCCAGGCCCTTCAGCTCCGACACCAGGTCGGTCTTCTCCCAGGAGAAGCCGCCTTCGTTGTCCGGCGTGCGGCCGAAGTGGCCGTAGGCGGCGGTGCGGGCGTAGATCGGGCGGTTCAGCTGCAGGTGCTCGCGGATGCCGCGCGGGGTGGCGCCGCCGATCAGCTCGGGCAGCAGCTTTTCCAGCACCGCCGGATCGACCTTGCCCGTGCGGTGCAGGTCGACGTGGAACGACACCGGCCTGGCCACGCCGATGGCGTAGGCGATCTGGATCGTGCAGCGCTCGGCCAGGCCCGCGGCCACGACGTTCTTGGCCAGGTAGCGGCAGGCGTAGGCGGCCGAGCGGTCGACCTTGGTCGGATCCTTGCCCGAGAAGGCGCCGCCGCCGTGCGGGGCCGCGCCGCCGTAGGTGTCGACGATGATCTTGCGGCCGGTGATGCCGGCGTCGCCGTCCGGGCCGCCGATCTCGAAGCGGCCGGTCGGGTTGACCAGCCACTGGGTCTTCTTGGTGATCAGGCCTTCGGGGAAGACCGGCAGGATGTGCGGCTTGATCAGGTCGAGCACGCGCTTGGAGGTCGGGGCCTTGCCGTCGATCTTCTTCTTGTGCTGGTGCGACACGACGATCGAGACGACGCGCTGCGGCACGCCGTTGCCGTCGTATTCCAGGGTCACCTGGCTCTTGGCGTCGGGCTCCAGCTCAGACAGCTCGCCCGAATGGCGCAGCTCGGCCAGGCGCTTGAGGATGTTGTGGCTGTACTGCAGGGTCGCCGGCATCAGCTCCGGGGTCTCGGTGCTGGCGTAGCCGAACATGATGCCCTGGTCGCCGGCGCCTTCGTCCTTCTTGTCGGTGGCGTCCACGCCCTGGGCGATCTGGGCCGACTGGCCGTGCAGGTAGCAGGCGTACTTGGCCTTCTCCCAGTGGAAGCCCTTCTGCTCGTAGCCGATGTCCTTGATCGCCGCGCGGATCTTGGGTTCCAGGGACTTGATGATGTCCTTGGTCAGCTGCTTGTTGGCGGCCTTGTCGCCGCCCGGCTTGCCGGCGCGCACCTCGCCCGCCAGGACGATGCGGTTGGTGGTGACCAGGGTCTCGCAGGCGACGCGCGCTTCGGGGTCCACGCCCAGGAACGCGTCGACGACGGTGTCGCTGATCCGGTCGGCCACCTTGTCGGGATGGCCCTCGGAAACGCTCTCACTCGTGAAGATGTAGGACGAACGATTCAAGTGGAACGCTCCGGCTAGGACCAGCGCCCACGCGGCGACCGGCCCCGCGAGCATGCCGGGGAACATATAAAGATAAGTTTATGTCCGCAAGTCGGCCGAAGCCGACCCGCGTACGGCCTTGAAGCCTAGAGCTCTTCGTCCGCCATGGAGCGCACGAGGTCCAGCAGCCGGCGGCGAACCGGGGCCTTGGTGAGCTTGGGGAACAGGCCAGCCAGCTCCAGACCCTCGGGGGTCATCAGGAACTCGTGGACCTGCAGGTCGTTGCGGACCTCGCCGTCGCCGGGCTCGGACGGATCGGCCAGACCTTCGAAGAAGTAGGCCACGGGGGCCTGAAGGCTGCGGGCGATCTCGTAGAGCTTGCTGGCGCTGACGCGGTTGGCGCCTCGCTCGTACTTCTGCACCTGCTGGAAGGTCAGGCCCAGGCTCTCGGCGAGCTTCTCCTGGCTGACGCCCAGGATCTTGCGGCGCATGCGGATGCGGGCGCCCACGTGCAGGTCCACGGGGTTGGGCGAGCGCTCGATTTCGGTGGGGGATTCAATGGCGACGGTCATGCTTAGGCATAGACCTGAGATTGCGGTTTTAGTTCAGCCTATATCTTTCATGTCGGCAAACTTGCGGCCGCGGTTACGCGAACTTCCGATACAGATCGCCACCGACGCGAGAATGAACGCCAAAAACGGCCAATCCCCCACCTTGGGCGCGAATGTGTCGCGGCCGGTCGCGGGAAGGTTGGCGTCGATCACGCCGCGCTGGCCGAGGTCCAGGCGCTGGCCGCCGACCACCCGTCCCTGGGCGTCGATCATGGCCGAGACGCCCGTGGGCGTGGCGCGGATCATCGGCCGGCCGGCCTCGATGGCGCGGTAGCTGGCCAGGTTCAGGTGTTGCAGCGGGCCGGAGGTGACCCCGAACCAGGCGTCGTTGGAGACGTTGACCAGCGCCCGCACGCCCGGATCGGGGCGGGCCAGGCCCGGGAACAGGCTTTCGTAGCAGATCAGCGGCTGGACCTTCAGGCCGGGCGCGATCGCCAGCGGGGCGGGGCGGGGACCGATGGCGAAGCCGTCGCCCAGGTGGGCCATGCTCTTCACGCCGATCGCGGTCAGCAAGCCCTCGGCCGGCAGGTACTCGCCGAACGGCACCAGCCGGTGCTTGTCGTAGATCCCGACCACCGACAGGCCGCCCGCATCGCGGCGCAGGGCCACCAGGCTGTTGTAGTAGGTCGGATGCTCGGCCGAGCCTTCGTAGCGGTAGCCGCCGATAAGCAGCAGCTGGCCCGGTTGCAGGGCGTCGGTGATCGCCTGGCGCACCCAGGTTCCGGGGGCCAGGTAGTCGTCGATGGCGGCGGGCAGGGCGCCTTCGGGCCAGACCACCACGTCGGCCGGCTTGCCGTCGGCATAGGGCTGGGCGGTGAGCGTCACATAGTCGCGGACGATCGCCTGGAAGCTGGCGGCGTCCCACTTGGCGGCCTGCTGCACATTGGCCTGGACGATGCGCATGCGGGGGGCGACGGCGGAGGCGGTAAACTCCAGAGCGTTCAGCAGCCGCCAGGCGCCGTGGGCATAGAGGCCGACCAGGGCCGCGGCGGCCACGCCGAGCGCGATCCGGCCCGAACGTCCGGCGCGCCAGACGGCGGGGGCGGCGGCGATCGCCAGGGTGACGAAGGTCAGGCCGTAGGCGCCGATCAGGGCCGCGGCCTGGGACGGGGCCGAGCCGGCCCGCCAGGTCTCGCCCGGCAGGTTCCAGGGAAAGCCGGTCAGGATGTGGCCGCGCACCCACTCCAGCGCCGACAGGGCGGCGGCGAAGGCCAGCACGCGCACGGCGCCGGCGGGGCGGAAGCGACGGTAAAGCAGGGCGGCCAGGCCCCAGAACAGCGCCAGGCCGGCGGCCATGGCGGCGACGGCGAAGGGGGCCATCCAGCCCTGGTTCGCCGCGTCGACCATGAAGGCCTCGCCGATCCACCAGGTGCCGAGGCCGAAATAGGCCAGGCCAGCCAGCCAGCCGCGCAGGAAGGCCGAGCGCAGCGGCCGGGGTCCGTCGATCCCGTCCAGCAGCCATAGCAGCAGGGCGTAGCCCAGCAGGCCGGGCAGGATCCCGAACGGCGGATGGGCCAGGGCCGCGGAAAGGCCGGCGACCAGCGCCAGGACGCGGTCGCGCCATGCAGAGCGCGCGGTCAGCACGGAAAGCTTCAAGTGACGTCCACCGCGTCGAGCGGGACGTCGGCTTCGGCCGTCTCTTCGGCGCGGCGCACCCGCACCCGCAGCACCCGCCGGGCGTCGGCTTCCAGCACTTCCAGGTCGAAGCCGGCCGGATGGCGCACGATCTCGCCCTGTTCGGGCACCTGGCCGGCCAGGGCGGCGACCAGACCGCCGACGGTGTCGACCTCTTCCTCGTGCTCGGGCGGGGCCAGGGTCTCGCCGACCATCGCTTCGAGATCTTCCAGCGGCGTGCGGCCCTCGGTCTCCAGCGCGCCGTCGTCGGTGACGGTGACGCTGACGCTCGCGGCGTCGTCGTGCTCGTCGTCGATCTCGCCGACCACGGACTCGATCAGGTCTTCCATGGTGACGAGGCCGTCGACGCCGCCGAATTCGTCGATGACCATCGCCAGGTGGATGCGCTTGGTGCGCATCTTCAGCAGCAGGTCGGCGGCCCGCATCGAGGCGGGCACCAGCAGCATGTCGCGGCGCAGCTGTTCGAGGATGCGATCCTCGGGCTCGGGCCGCAGGTCGCCGTCGGCCAGCAGCAGGAACACGTCCTTGACGTGGACCACCCCGATCGGGGCGTCCAGGGCTTCGCGATAGATCGGCATGCGCGAGTGGCCGGCCTCGACGAACTGGGCCACGACCACGGCGAAGGGGGTCTCGACCTCGACCGCCACCACGTCGGGGCGGGGGGTCATGACGTCGCCCACCTTCAGCGTCTTGAAGGCCTCGGCCTGGTCGACCAGGTCGGGGGCGGGGGGCGTGTCGGGATCGATCGGTCGCGCGGGCTCGGCCGGCGCGCCGCCGCGACGCAGCTTGCGGAAGAACGCCCGCAGGCCTCGGCTAAGTCGAGCCGGGCCGGCGGGCGTGGAACTCTGGTCGTCGTCGGGCATGCCTTTAGGTGTCTACCCCTCGTCGGTCGCCGACGCATCGTCGGCGTAAGGATCGGGAACGTCCAGTCCCGCCAGGATCTCGCGTTCGAGCGCTTCCATGGCCTCGGCCTCGTCGTCGCCCTCGTGGTCGTATCCTAAAAGATGCAGCACCCCGTGCGCCACAAGATGTTGCAGGTGGTGAGCCAGGGGCTTGCCCTGCTCGGCCGCCTCGCGGACGCAGACGCCGTAGGCCAGGGCGATGTCGCCGATCTGGCCTTCCGGATTGGCCGCCGGGTCCTGGGGCGCGGGGAAGGACAGCACGTTGGTGGCGTAGTCCTTCTGGCGGAAGTCGCGGTTCAGCGCCTGGACGCTGTCGTCGTCGGCCAGCAGGATGACGATGCCCTTGCCCTCGATGTCCTCGTGGGCGTCCAGCACGGCCTGGGCGGCGCGCCAGACCAGGGCCTCGGCTTCGGGCTCGGCCTTGGTCCAGGCCTCGTCTTCGATTTCGATATCAACGGTGATCATCGGGGAGTCGCCAGCAGGGCCGCGTCGGCGTCGTAGGCCTTGACGATGCGCTCCACCAGCGGGTGGCGCACGACGTCGGTCGCGGTGAAGCGGGCCACGTCCACGCCCTCGACCCCTTCCAGGATCGAGACGGCGTGGGCCAGGCCGGAGTCGCGGGGGTTCAGCAGGTCGATCTGGGTCGGGTCGCCGGTGACCACCATGCGGGCGCCTTCGCCCAGGCGGGTCAGCACCATCTTCATCTGCAGGCGCGAGCAGTTCTGCGCCTCGTCGACGATGACGAACGCATGCGCCAGCGTGCGGCCGCGCATGAAGGCGATCGGGGCGACCTCGATCTCGCCCTTGTCGCGGCGGCGGCGCAGCTGCTCGGCGCCCATGATGTCGGTCAGGGCTTCCCAGACCGGGGCCATGTAGGGGTCGACCTTCTCGTTGAGATCGCCCGGCAGGAACCCGAGCTTCTCGCCGGCCTCGACGGCGGGGCGAGTGACGATCAGGCGGTCGACCTCGCCGCGCAGCAGCATGCCCGCGCCCTGGGCGACGGCCAGGAAGGTCTTGCCGGTGCCGGCGGGACCCAGGCCGAAGACCAGCGGATGCCGGGTCATCGACTCCATGTAGCGGGCCTGGTTCTTGGTCTTGGGCGAGACGGCGCCGCGGCGCACGGCGCGCGGTGAGGCCTGGCCGCCGGCGCTGTGGGCTTCGCCCACGGCCACGCGGATGTCGGCCTCGACCACCTCGTGGCCGGCGTCGGCGCGCTCGGCCAGGGCGATCAGGGCGCGCTTGGCCGACGAGCGGCCCTTGACGTCGCCGGTGATCTTGATCCCGCCGCCCGGGGTTTCGAGCAGGACCTTGAAGGCGTCCTCGATCAGGGCGGCGTGGCGGCCGGACGGGCCGGTGACGGCGACGACGGCGTCGTCGGAAAGCGGCAGGAACTCAGGCGTGCGGCTCACGCGGTCTCCAGAACAGATTCATTGGCGAGCACGCCGGCCAGGCTCATCTTGGCGGCGCTCTCGATACGGACGGGAACGATCGTCCCGATCAGGTGCTCCCCGCCCGAGGCGTGGACGGCTTGCAGATAGGGGCTGCGGCCGACGATCTGGCCGGGGTGGCGGCCGGCCTTCTCGAACAGCACCGGCAGGGTCTTGCCGACCTGGCTGGCGTTGAAGGCCCGCTGCTGCTCGTCGAGCAGCTGGTTCAGGCGATCCAGGCGCTCGGACTTCACGGCCTCGTCGACCTGGCCGGGCATGGCCGAGGCCGGCGTGCCTGGGCGGCGCGAATACTTGAACGAGAAGGCGCTGGCGAAGCCGACCTGGCGGACCAGCTCCAGCGTCTTTTCGAAATCGCCGTCGCGCTCGCCGGGGAAGCCGACGATGAAGTCGCCGCTCATGGCGATGTCGGGCCGGGCGGCGCGGATGCGCTCGATCAGCTTCACGTAGCTCTCGGCCGTGTGGTCGCGGTTCATGGCCTTGAGGATCTTGTCCGATCCGGCCTGCACCGGCAGGTGCAGATAAGGCATCAGCTGCGGCAGCTCGCCGTGGGCCTCGATCAGGTCGTCGCCCATGTCGCGCGGGTGGCTGGTGGTGTAGCGGATGCGGTCCAGGCCGGGGATCTTCGCCAGGCGTCGGACCAGCTTGGCCAGGGTCAGGCCGCCGCCGTCGTAGGCGTTGACGTTCTGGCCCAGCAGGGTGACCTCGCGCACGCCCTGGTCGGCCAGGCGCCTGGCCTCGTCCTCGATGGCTTCCGGAGGTCGCGACCACTCGCCGCCGCGGGTGTAGGGCACCACGCAGAAGGTGCAGAACTTGTCGCAGCCTTCCTGCACGGTCAGGAACGCGGTGACGCCGTCGACCTTGCGCTCGGCCGGCAGGGCGTCGAACTTCTCGTCGGCCGCGAAGTCGGCGGCGAGCCTTTCGCCCGAGGCCCGGTGGGCGCGGGCGATCAGCTCGGGCAACTGATGATAGGCCTGCGGGCCGACCACGAGATCCACCGCTCGCTGGCGGGTCATGATCTCCTGGCCCTCGGCCTGGGCGACGCAGCCGGCCACGGCGATGGTCATCTTGCCGCCGGCCTGGGCCTTGCGGTCCTTCATCAGCTTGATCTGGCCGAGTTCCGAATAGACCTTCTCGGTGGCCTTCTCGCGGATGTGGCAGGTGTTGAGCACGACGAGATCCGCGCCCTCGGGATCATCGACCACGCCATAGCCCAGCGGACGCAGGACGTCGGTCATGCGCTCGCTGTCGTAGACGTTCATCTGACAGCCGTAGGTCTTGATATAGAGGCGCTTTTGCGGGGTCTCGCTCATCCGGCGAGGTTATGGGGTCGAGCGGCCCCGCGCGCAAGGTCGCCATGGTCACACCCGGCGGCCGAACCCGCTGAAGAAGCCCCAAAAGAAAACGGCGCCGGAGAGGTCCCCGGCGCCGTCGTTCTTCGATCCTGGAAAGATCAGTAGCTCTCGTCGTGGCGCTTGATCGCCGCGCGGATCAGTTCGGCGGTCTCGTCCGGATCGGCCCAGCCGGTGATCTTGGTCGACTTGCCCTTTTCCAGATCCTTGTAGTGCTGGAAGAAGTGGGCGATCTGCTCGGTCAGGATGGTCGGCAGGTCGCGCCAGCTGTTCACGCCCGTGTAGAACGGGTGCAGCTTGTCGACCGGCACGGCCAGGATCTTTTCGTCGCACCCGGCCTCGTCGACCATCATCAGGGCGCCGATCGGGCGGCAGCGGATGATCGCGCCGGGCACCACCGGGGTCGGGCCCACGACCATGATGTCGGCCGGATCGCCGTCGTCGGCCAGGGTGTGCGGGATGAAGCCGTAGTTGGCCGGGTAGAACATCGCCGTGTGCAGGAAGCGGTCCACCATCAGGGCGCCGCTTTCCTTGTCGATCTCGTACTTCACCGGCTCGCCGCCCTGCGGGATCTCGATGACGGCGTTCAGGTCGTAGGGCGGGTTCACGCCCACGGCGATCTTGGAGAGGTCCATAGTGACTCTTCGTTGTGGGAAGGTTCCCGCGGGGAGGCGGGCCTCAAGCGGCCGCCTGTATAGGCCACAAGTGTTGCGATGCGAAAGAGGGGGCGTGCTCGCGCCTCGACTTGGCCGCAGAAAGCATATCGGATCTACGACCGCGCCCGTTCAGTGACCGTGAGAACAGCGCGGCGACGTGGTTTACGGACGGCGGGGACGGGGCGCGCCGACCGCTGTCGGGGCCCGTTCGCTAGGGGCTTCCACCCGCTCGCCTATCGCGCTATATAGCTCCTACATCGTCCGTTAGCGCTAGATGGCGCTTTCGAGCGGCGGCCCGAAAGGCTGCCGCTTTTTCTTTGGTCGCTCGCCAGCTTGGCTTTCTGGTCGGCTCGGGCGGCCCGCGAATTTGAGAAGAGAACCGTGCGCGGCAAGACGCGAGAAGACCTGGACCTGATCGAGATTCTCGATCCCGTCGCCGAGACCGTCGGCTACGAGATCGTCCGCCTGCGCCTGATGGGCGGGGCCGAGCAGCGCCGCCTGCAGATCATGGCCGAACGTCCGCTCCAGGAAGATGGAACGGGCGGCGACATGAACGTCGAGGACTGCGCCAAGCTGTCCCGCGCCATCTCCGAGGTCATGGACGCCGCCGACCCGATCGCCGGCGAATACACCCTGGAAGTCTCCAGCCCGGGCGTCGACCGCCCGCTGACCCGCCTGAAGGACTTCGAGACCTACGCCGGTCTGGAAGTGCGCATCGAGCTCGACCGCGTGGCCGAGGGCCGCAAGCGCTTCAAGGGCGAACTCGCCGGCGTCGAGGACGACCAGGTCGGCCTCAACATCGAGGGCGAGGACGACGTCACCGTCTATTTCCCGTTCGCCTGGATCGTCGACGCGAAGCTCGTTCTGACCGACGAGCTGATGAAGCGGGGCGCCGACCAGCGCGCCGCCCGCGTGGGCGCCGAGAACGACAACGATTTGTCCGAAAGTGAAGAGGACTGACCATGGCCATCGGCATCGCCGCCAACCGGCTTGAACTGCTGCAGATCGCCGACGCGGTCGCCCGCGAGAAGGGCATCGAGAAGGAAGTCGTCATCGAGGCGATCGAGGAGGCCCTGCAGAAGGCCGCTCGCGCCCGCTACGGCGCCGAGCACGACATCCGCGTCAAGATCGATCCGCGCACCGGTGAGACCACCCAGAAGCGCGTGATCGAAGTCGTCGGCGACGACCACGAGATGGAAGGCGAGATCGGCAAGGTCCAGATCTCGTCGGCCAAGCGCACCTGGCGCGACGCCGAGATCGGCAAGATCTACGAAGAATCCCTGCCGCCGTTCGAGATCGGCCGCGTGCAGACCCAGATGGCCCGCCAGGTCGTCATGCACAAGGTTCGCGAAGCCGAGCGCGAGCGCCAGTACGAAGAGTACAAGGACCGCTCGGGCGAGATCGTCAACGGCAGCGTCAAGCGCGTCGAGTACGGCAACGTCATCGTCGACCTGGGCCGCGGCGAAGGCATCATGCGCCGCGACCAGTCGATCCCGCGCGAGAACTTCAACGTCGGCGACCGCATCCGCGCCTACATCTACGACGTCCGTCGCGAGACCAAGGGCCCGCAGATCATGCTGAGCCGCGCCCACGGCGGCTTCATGGCCAAGCTGTTCGCGCAGGAAGTGCCGGAAGTCTACGACGGCGTCATCGAGATCCGCGCCGTGGCCCGCGACCCGGGTTCGCGCGCCAAGATGGCCGTCATCTCGAACGACAGCTCGATCGACCCCGTCGGCGCCTGCGTCGGCATGCGCGGTTCGCGCGTGCAGGCGGTGGTCGCCGAGCTGCAGGGCGAGAAGATCGACATCATCCAGTGGTCGGAAGATGAAGCCACCTTCATCGTCAACGCCCTGGCCCCGGCCGAAGTCTCCAAGGTCGTCATGGACGAGGAAGACGAGCGCGTCGAAGTCGTGGTGCCGGACGAGCAGCTGTCGCTGGCCATCGGCCGCCGCGGCCAGAACGTCCGCCTGGCCTCGCAGCTGACTGGCTGGCAGATCGACATCATGACGGAAAGCCAGGAGAGCGAGCGCCGTCAGAAGCAGTTCGCCGAGGCCACCGCCCTGTTCCAGGAAGCCCTGGACGTCGACGAGGTCATCGCCCAGCTGCTGGTCACCGAAGGCTTCACCGCCGTGGAAGACGTGGCCTATGTCGAGTCGCATGAAGTCGCCTCGATCGAGGGCTTCGACGAAGAGACGGCCGAAGAACTGCAGGCCCGCGCCCGCGAGTTCCTCGAGAAGGAAGCCGCCGCCCTCGACGCCAAGCGCGTCGAACTGGGCGTCGAGGACGACCTGCTGGCCATCGAGGGCGTGACCCTCGCCATGGCCGTGGCCCTGGGCGAAGGCGACGTGAAGTCGGTGGAAGACCTGGCCGGCCTGGTGCCCGACGACATGCGCGGCTGGTTCGAGAGCAAGAACGGCGAGCGCGTGCGCGAGCCGGGCATCCTCGAAAGCTTCAACCTGTCGCCCGACGACGCCGAAGCGCTGATCATGCGCGCCCGCATCGTCATGGGCTGGGTCGAGGCTCCGCCGGAGCCGGAATACGAAGAAGAAGAGGCTCTCGAGGGCGAGGCTGACGCCGAAGCCGAGCTCGAAGGCGAGATCGAGGCGGAAGGCGAAGAAGCCCCCGCCGAAGAGGCCGCCTCCGAAGAAGCCGCCGAAGAGCAGTAAGAAACCCCGGCCCCTCCGGCCTTCGGAGGGGCCGCTTCCTTTCAGGACCCCGTCACGGACTTCATGATCGACCAGGCCGCCCCCAAGACGCACGCCGAAGCCAACCGCCAGCGCAAGGACGTCGTCCTGGGCGAAGCGGTCGACGAGGCGCGCCTGGTGCGGTTCGTGGCCGGTCCCGACGGCGTGGTGGTGCCCGACGTGGCCCGCAAGTTGCCGGGTCGGGGCATGTGGGTCGCGTCCGATCGCGAGTCCATCGCCGCGGCCGTCAAGAAGAACGCCTTCTCGCGTTCGGCCAAGACCAAGCTGGCCGCGCCCGCCGACCTGCCCGACCAGGTGGAACGGCTGCTGGCCAAGCGGGTTCTGGACGGGCTGGGCCTTGCACGACGCTCCGGCGGCATTATCTCCGGGTACGAAAAGGTTCTGGCGGCCCTCGCCTCGGGCAAGACCGCCTGGCTGATCGAAGCCGCCAATGGCGCCGAAGACGGCCGCCGCAAGGTGTTTTCAGCCGCCCGCAAAGCGCCTAACACGCCCAGAATCCTCGGGATGTTCACATCCGACGAATTGGGTTTGGCCTTGGGCGGGGAGAATGTGATACACACGGCGCTCCTCACGGGGCGAGGCACGGATCGCTGGACTTTGGATGTCGAGCGGTTATCAGGCTTCCGTCCTCTCATGCCGCCGGACTGGGTGGTGCGTCAGAACGAGGAGCCCTAGGCTTCGATGCGTCCTCGGATGACTTCATCCGGCGGTGCGAAAGGTCTAGAACCTGAATGTTGGAGCAAGCCGCCTAAGGCGTCGCGCTCTTGAGCGAAGGGCCGGGAAACGCGCTTCCTATTGGAGGTACGTCCAGGCCCCTTTCTCGTATGGATTGATCGGTTTTTGGGCCGGGAACCCGCCCGGCGGAAGTACAAGCGAGCGCATGAGCGACGAGAACGATAACGGTCGGCCTGGTTCCAACCCCGGTGGGCGAGCCCCCATCACCCTGAAGCCCCGCCAGGGCTCGGTGAGCGCGGGCGTTGTGAAGCAGAGCTTCAGCCACGGCCGGACGAAGACGGTGGTCGTCGAGACCAAGCGCACGCGTCCGCATGCGCCCGCCGCCGGCAACCTCGCCGCGCCGTCGCAGGCCGAGCGTCGCTACGACGCTCCGCGTCCGCAAGGGCAGGGCGGTGGCGGCGGTTCGTCGGCCGGCGGTCTGTCGCAGGACGAGATGCGCGCGCGTCAGCGCGCCATCGAAGCCGCTCGCGAAAACCAGGAGCGTCAGGCTTCCGAACGCCGCGCCGCCGAGGCCCGCGCCGCCGCCGAGGCGAACGCGGCTCGGGAAGCCGCGGCCAAGGCCGCCGCCGCGAAGGCCGCGGCCGAAGCCGCTGCTGCGAAGCCGGTCGCTCCCGCGGCCGCTGCTCCGGCGGCCCAGGCCCCTGTGGCTCAGGCTCCCGTGGCCCAGGCCCCGGTGGCTCAGGCCCCGACGCCCGCGCCGACCCCGGCTCCCGCCGCTCCGGTCGCCCCGCGCGCCGAAGCGCCGCGCAGCGAGGGCCCTCGCCCCGCCGCCGCGTCGCCCGGCCAGACCCGCACCTACGAACCCAGCCGTGAGCGCCGCGACGATCGTCCGACGACCACGACCTATCGCCCGACCCCGGGCGGCGATCGTCCGCACGGCGACCGTCCTCAAGGGGATCGCCCGCAAGGCGATCGTCCGCAGGGCGACCGCGCGTTCAACCAGCGCGCGCCGCGTCAGGACGGTCCCTACAATCAACGCGCCCCCCGTCAGGACGGCCCGTACAACCAGCGCGCTCCGCGTCCGGACGGCGACCGTCCGCGTGGTCCGCGTCCGGAAGGCGGCGCTGGTGGCGGCGGTGGTTACCGTTCGGGCGGCGACCGCCCGCAGGGTGATCGTCCGCAAGGCGACCGTCCGCAGCAGACCGTCCGCTATTCGGCCCTGGCCCCGCGCCCGGCGCCCGGCGGTCCCCGTGGCCCTGGCGGCCCCGGTGGTCCGCGCGGTCCGCGTCCCGGCGTTCCCGCCTCGGCTCCGGCGACCCCGGAAATCCAGCGCGCCACCCGCTCGGCCCCGCGGCCCGGCGGCGGCCTGACCGATCGCCGTCCGGACGAGGACGACGATCGCCGCAAGGCCAACAACGCGCCGAACAAGGCCGTTTCGCGCGCCAAGGGCGCTCCGCAGCGCCGTGAAGGCCGCCTCACCATCCAGGCCGTGGCCGGTGATGGGGAGTCCGCCGACCGCATGCGCTCGCTGGCCTCGGTTCGCCGGGCCCGTGAACGCGAAAAGGAAAAGCGCCGTGGCGGCGCGGTCGAGCAGGCCCGCGTGGCCCGCGAGGTCGTGATCCCCGACGTCATCACCGTGCAGGAGCTGTCCAACCGGATGGCCGTGCGCGGCGTTGAGATCATCAAGTTCCTGATGCGTCAGGGCGTGATGCTGAAGATCAACGACGTCATCGACAACGACACCGCCGAGCTGGTGGCGACCGAGTTCGGTCACACCGTGCGCCGCGTGTCTGAAGCCGACGTCGAAGAAGGCTTCATCGGCGCCGAGGACCACGACGATCACCTGGAGGCTCGTCCTCCGGTCGTGACCATCATGGGCCACGTCGACCACGGCAAGACCAGCCTGCTCGACGCCCTGCGCGCCACCGACGTGGCGGCCGGCGAGCACGGCGGCATCACCCAGCACATCGGCGCCTATCAGGTTCGCCTGAAGGACGGCCAGCGCGTGACGTTCCTCGACACGCCCGGCCACGCCGCCTTCTCGGCCATGCGCGCTCGCGGCGCCAACATCACCGACATCGTCGTGCTGGTGGTGGCCGGCGACGACGGCGTGATGCCGCAGACGATTGAGGCCATCAAGCACGCCAAGGCGGCCGAAGTGCCGATCATCGTGGCCGTGAACAAGATGGACAAGCCGGGCTCTGATCCGACCCGCGTGGTCAACGAGTTGCTGCAGCACGAGATCGTCGTCGAAAGCCTGGGTGGCGACACCCAGATCATCGAAGTCTCGGCCAAGGCCCGCACCGGCCTGGACGACCTGCTCGACGCCATCCTGCTGCAGGCCGAGGTTCTCGACCTGAAGGCCAACCCCGACCGCACCGCCGACGGCGTTGTGATCGAGGCCAAGCTGGACAAGGGTCGCGGCGCGGTCTCCACCGTGCTGGTCAACCGCGGTACGCTCAAGCGCGGCGACATCGTCGTCGCCGGCAGCCAGTTCGGCCGGGTTCGCGCCCTGCTGAACGAGCGCAACGAGCAGCTGACCGAAGCTGGTCCGGCCACGCCGGTCGAGATCCTGGGTCTGGACGGCGTTCCCTCGCCCGGCGAAGCCTTCGCCGTGGTCGAGAACGAAGCCCGCGCCCGCGAGCTGACCGAGTACCGCATCCGCCAGAAGCGCGAGAAGACGATGGCCCCGGTGGGCGCCGGCGCTTCGATGGCCGACATGATGGCCAAGCTGCAGGACAAGAAGCTGAAAGAACTGCCGCTGGTCATCAAGGCCGACGTGCAGGGTTCGGCCGAAGCGATCATCGGCTCGCTGGACAAGATGTCGACCGACGAGGTCCGCGCGCGGATCATCCTGTCGGGCGCCGGCGCGATCAGCGAAAGCGACGTCATGCTGGCCAAGGGCGCCGGCGCGCCGGTCATCGGCTTCAACGTCCGGGCCTCGGCCCAGGCGCGGGCCCTGGCCGAACGCGAAGGGGTCGAGATCCGCTACTACGCGATCATCTACGACCTGCTGGACGACATCAAAGGCGTGCTCTCGGGCATGCTGGCCCCGATCCAGCGCGAAACCTTCCTCGGCAACGCCGAGGTCCTGCAGGCCTTCGACATCTCGAAGATCGGCAAGGTCGCCGGCTGTAAGGTCACCGAAGGCGTGGTCCGCAAGGGCGCCAAGGTCCGGATCATCCGCAACGACATCGTCGTGCTCGAACTCGGCACCCTGCAGACGCTCAAGCGCTTCAAGGACGAGGTCAACGAAGTGCCGGTCGGTCAGGAATGCGGCATGATGTTCGCCGGCTTCCAGGACATCAAGGTCGGCGACACCATCGAGTGCTTCACCGTCGAGGAGATCAAGCGCCAGCTCGACTAAGAGCCCGGCGACCTGGGTCACCGAAAATGAGAAGGGCGCGGGTCTTCGGATCCGCGCCCTTTTTCCTTGCCCCGCCCAAAATGAGCCCTCGGGCGGGTGGACGCGGGCGGCGCAACCCCTAAGGGTGAGGCCCGCGGCGCGGGGGCGCGCCTGGGCGCATCACCTGGGGGCATCAATGGCGTCGGACCTTTTCATCATCCTGTCTGAAGTCAGCCGCGACTGGTCGCGCTCCTGGGCGCTGACGGCCGCCGGATCGGACGGCGCTGGTCCCGGCGGCGACTGGGGCGGGCTGGACTGCCGCGTGGGCATCGCCCCGGCCCGCTACGGCGACAACCAGCTGTGGCGGCGCCATGGCGCGGACGGCAAGTACTGGTTCGAGGCGGTCGCCCTGCGGCATCCGGAGGCGGGGGGTGTCGGCGGCGCGCTGCACTTCAGCGGCGTCCAGGGCCAGGGGCCCGTCCGGGTCGTCCCGTTCGAGCAGAACGCCCAGGGCTTCTACTGGGATGTCGACGTCGCGCTGGCGTCCACGCCCATACTGGCCAAGCCCTGGGGCGACCAGCTGCTGGAGGTGGCCGGCAACGGTCCCTATGACGAGCGCAGCCGCGTCTGCGTCTACGAGTACGACCGGCATCACCGCGATCACCAGACCTGGCGCTTCCGGCCCTACCGGCCAAGCTTCAGCGCGCCCCGGATCGCCTATCGGACCAGGAGTCTGGCGCCGAACGACAGCAGGCGCGTGGCGGTCGAGACCTTCGACAACCGGGGCGGCAAGGCGCCGCGCCTGTTCAGCGCCACCCTGACGGGGTCGGGCGTCGCGCAGCACCGCTGGCGCACCGACGTGGGGTCCGAACAGGCCCTGGCCTGCCTGACGGCCCTGGGCGGCCGGATCGAGCTCGACGAGGTCGCCAGCTTCCGCCGCGAACGCCTGCAACTGTCCTGCGGGCTGGAACCCCGGTTCGTGGGCGCGCCGGCCGGGCTGGTGCTCGGCGCCGACGTCAGCGCCGCCGTGGGCGTCCGCGGCCAAATCACGGTCGAGATCGAGGTGCCGGCCGAAACGCGCTACGAGGTCTCGCTCGACGCCCTGCAGGCGACCTTCAAGGCCGACTGGCGCGCCGCGATCGATCGCCTGGCCCCCGATCGCGCCACGGCGGCGACCTACGACCTGGCGGGAAGCTACGAGGTCTCCGGGGTCTTCGATTTCGCCCTGCGGGTCGAGGAGCCGCTGGTCGGCGGCAAGACCCGGCGGTTGTGGCGCGCGGCCGACCACGACGTGGTTTCGCTGAGCCGCGGCTGACCGACCGATACACGCCGGACTGGAATTCGCCGGAATTGAGCGCTAGCCCTTCGTCCATGCGTATTCGAGCCCTCATCGCCCTGAGCGCGGCCGCCGCTTCGCTGGCGGCCTGCGCCACCGCCGACCGCTACGACGCGGCCGGCGACGTGCACGCCCTGCTGACGTCGATCCGCAACAACGATCGGGCGACGTTCGACAGCCTGGTCGACCACCAGGCCCTGAAGGGCGCGATCGAGACCCGCCTTGTGCAGGAGGCGCGCGGTTCGGGTCTGAAGGGCGGCTGGCAGGCCGCCGCCATCGCCCTGGCCGGTCCCGCCGCCGACGTCGCCGGCGAGGCCCTGATCCGCCCCGAGGTGTTCCGCGCCGCCGCCAACTACTACGGCTACACGCCCGATCGGCCGATCCCGGGCCGGATCGCCATCGCCTCGGCCCTGCGGCCGGCCGGCGACGGCCGGGTCTGCGCCGCCAAGAAGGACGGGCCGTGCCTGCTGACCTTCACCCGCGAGGGCGGCGCCTGGCGGCTGTCCGGATTCGACGCCCAGGCCGTCGACCTGCGGGCCAAGCGATGAGGCTTGGGGCTGTCCTGCTTCTGGCCTCCACGGCGCTCCTGAGCGCCGTGGCGGGGCCCTCGGCGGCCGCCGAGCGGCGGATGTTCTCGTACGATCCGATCTCGGCCGACGCCAAGCGGCTGACCGGGGCGGGCCTGACCGTGCTGTTCGACCAGAGCCTGCTGGGCGCCAAGCCGGTCAAGGTGCTGGCCACCGGCGTGCCGGCCCAGGCCCTGCTGCGCAAGGGCGGCGAAAAGGACCTCGGCAAGGGCGGGCTGGCGGCCATGAGCGGCGTCGACGCCAATGCGGCCCTCTACGAGGTCGACGGCAAGGCCGAGCAGGGCAAGGTCTATGTCCGCGCCTTCTGCCCAGGCTCCAAGCGCCTGTGGCTGAGCTTCAGCCGCATCGCCGTGCGCCAGGATCTGCGGATCCAGGCCTTCGGCGACGATCCCGCCGCGCCGGGCCAGGCGCGGCTGTGCGGCACGCTGGACTTCTCCTACCGCGGCGAATGGCGCCTGCCGAGCGGCGGTCCGCCCGATCCCACCGAGGACTGGACCGACAGCCTGACCGGCGTGCGCTGAGGCCGGTTGCGACCATCGAGGCGTCCGGGGCGGGTTTTCATCCGCGTCCGGTTTGGTTAGGGTCGCGCCCATGATCGAGATCGAACGCGGACCGGGACGCTTCCAGCGTCGCCGCTCTCTTGGACCGACCGGACTCGTACGCAGCGCCTGACCGCTAGGGATCAGGCGGGGCGCCTCCGTGCGCCCGACGGGCGGCCTCAGCCGCCGCGCTCAAAAAGACAGGCGGCCCCTTCAAGACAGCGACCAGGGCCGCCGCACAGATCAGTCTCGACGAAGAACACGACCTCCATGACCATCGACACCCAAGACGCGGCCATCCAGGATTGGGCCGGACGCTTTTCCGCGCGCATGGCCGGCATCCGCGCCAGCGAGATCCGCGAACTGCTGAAGCTGCTGGAGCAGCCCGACATCCTGTCGTTCGCCGGCGGCATTCCCGACCCGGCCCTGTTTCCCGCCGAAACCATTCGGGCGGCCTATGGCGACATCCTCGCCGACGGCGCCCAGGCCGCCCAGGCGCTGCAATACACCGTCAGCGAGGGCCACGGCCCGCTGCGCCGCTGGATCGCCGAGCGGATGACCCGCGACGGCATGCCGTGCGAGCCCGAGAACGTGCTGCTGACCGCCGGCTCGCAGCAGGCGCTCGACCTGCTGGGCAAGCTGTTCCTCGACCCCGGCGCGACCGTGATGGTGGCCCGGCCGACCTATCTGGGCGCGCTGCAGGCCTTCAACGCCTACCAGCCGGCCTATCTGGACCTGCCCGAGGGCGCGCTGGCCGGCGATGCGGCGGCGCAAGGCGCAGTGGCGGCCCGCGAACCGCGCCTGGGCTACTTCGTGCCCGACTTCGCCAATCCGACCGGCGTCAGCCTGACCCTGGCCGAGCGCGAGGCCCTGCTGGACCTCGCCGACACCCAGGACTTCCCGATGATCGAGGACGCGGCCTATCGCGAACTGCGGTTCGGCGGCGAGGCCATCCCCTCGCTGCTCGCGCTGGACATCGCCCGCAAGGGCTCGATCGAGGCCGCGCGCACCCTGTTCTGCGGCACCCTGTCCAAAACCCTGTCGCCGGCCCTGCGCATCGGCTGGATCTGCGGTCCCAAGGCGGCGATCGAGAAGCTCGTCCTGCTCAAGCAGGGCGGCGACCTGCACGTCTCGACCATCAACCAGATGGTCGCCCACCGCGTGGTGTCGGAAGGCTACGACCAGCACCTGCACCGCCTGCGCGGGGCCTATGGCGGCCAGGCGCGGGCCATGCTGGCGGCGCTTGAGCGCCACATGCCCAAGGACGTCTCCTGGATTTCGCCGGAAGGCGGCATGTTCGTCTGGCTGACCCTGCCCGAGAGGCTGGACGGCAAGGCCCTGCTGGAGCGCGCCCTGGTCGAGGCCCGCGTGGCCTTCGTGCCCGGCGCCCCGTTCTTCGCCGAAGCTCCTGCCGCCAACACCCTGCGCCTCAGCTATTCGCTGCTGCCGCCGGAGCAGATGGAGGAGGGCGTGCGGCGTCTGGCGGCGCTGATCGCGACGCCGCGCTGACCCCCTCCGGCCCTCCGGGCCACCTCCCCCAGAGGGGGAGGATCTGGGCGGCGAAGATGCTCCCCCTCTGGGGGAGCTGTCGCGGAGCGACTGAGGGGGTTTTGCGGAGCCCAGACATGGAAACGGCCGCTCCCTTTAGGGAAGCGGCCGCTTTGGTGGAGCTAAGCGGAGTCGAACCGCTGACCTCTTGAATGCCATTCAAGCGCTCTACCAGCTGAGCTATAGCCCCGAGGCCCCTCGAAAAACGAGAGCCTTGGTCTCCCGGATGGTCGCCCGGGAAGGCGCGGAACCTATGTCGAGGTCTTTCCGGGATCAAGCCCCCTCCGTCAGGCGAGGCTCAAGTTTTCCGGCAAGTCTTCGGACGGCTCCGAAAATGGAAACGGCCGCTCCCTTTAGGGAAGCGGCCGTCTTGGTGGAGCTAAGCGGAGTCGAACCGCTGACCTCTTGAATGCCATTCAAGCGCTCTACCAGCTGAGCTATAGCCCCAAGGCTCTTCCGAAAATCCGAAGACTTTCGTCTGAATTCCTTAGTCTCTTCGACGGTTCCGAGTGGCTGCCCCCCGAAGAGGCGCGGAACCTATGCCGAGGTTTTTCCGGGATCAACCCCCTCGGTGAACTTTTTTTCGGGGTGCGACGAAACGCTGTGGAGAACCCGAAAACCCGGGGTCGGATCACTCCGACCCCGGCGCATTCGCCGCTTAGCGGTCGTCGTCTTCTTCGCCCGGGAGGCCTTCGATCTCGTCGCCGAGATCGTCGTCGTCCTCGTCTTCCAGGAACGGAACGTCGTCGGCTTCGTCCTCGGCGAGGTCCTCGTCCTCGGCGAAATCGACGCCCAGGTCGTCGCCGCCTGGGGCCGGAGCCGCGGTCGGATCGCCGTCCTCGTCATCGGTCTCGACGACGTCGGCCTCGGCGGCCTCGTCGATTTCCGGGGTCTCGTCGACTTCGTCCTCGAAGCCGTCCTGCTCCTTGGGAGCCGGGACTTCCTTTTCGTCTTCGGCGTCGTAGTCCGGCGTGATGGCGCGGGCGCGCACGCGGCGGGACTTCAGCGCCTCTTCCGGATCGAACTGCTCACCGCATTTGGGGCAGACGGCCGGACGGCGGTTGAGGTCGTAGAACTTCGACTGGCAGCTGGGGCAGATTTGTTTTGCGCCCAAGTCGGGATTTGCCAAGGTGGCGACCCTTTGATCCTGATGGGAAAAGCGGCGGCTGACTTGCCATGACGAAGGGCCGCTGTCAAAAGCAAACCCCTTCGCGAAACACCTATGTTGCAAGGAGCCGGTTTCGGCATGACGACGGCTGGATTGAAGAGCACGCCCGGCGGAGCCCTTCGCGGTACGGTTCGGGCGCCTGGCGACAAGTCCATTTCGCACCGTTCGATGATCCTCGGGGCCCTGGCTAGCGGCACCACGACCATCGAGGGACTGCTGGAAGGCGACGACGTCCTGGCCACGGCCCGGGCGATGCAGGCCTTTGGCGCACGCATCGAAAAAGAAGGCGTCGGCCGCTGGCGCGTCGAGGGCAAGGGCGGCTTCGCCGAGCCTTCGGACGTCATCGACTGCGGCAACGCCGGCACCGGCGTGCGCCTGATCATGGGCGCGGCCTCGGGTTTCGCCATGTGCGCCACCTTCACCGGCGACCACTCGCTGCGCGGCCGTCCGATGGGCCGGGTGCTGGATCCGCTGGCCCGCATGGGCGCCACCTGGCTCGGCCGCGACAAGGGTCGCCTGCCCCTGACCCTGAAGGGCGGCGGCCTGCGCGGCCTCGTCTACACCCTGCCGATGGCCTCGGCCCAGGTGAAGTCGGCCGTGCTGCTGGCCGGGCTGCACGCCGAGGGCGGCGTCGAGGTGATCGAGCCGGAAGCCACCCGCGACCACACCGAGCGCATGCTGCGCGCCTTCGGGGCCGAGGTGATCGTCGAGGACAAGCCCCATGGGGACCGTGTCGTGCGCCACGTGCGCCTGCCCGAAGGCCAGAAGCTGAAGGGCACGCACGTGCAGGTGCCGGGCGATCCGTCCTCGGCCGCCTTCCCGCTGGTCGCGGCCCTGGTCGTCCCCGGTTCGGAAGTGACCGTCGAGGGGGTGATGCTCAACGTGCTGCGCACGGGCCTCTTCACGACCCTGCAGGAGATGGGCGCGGATCTGGTGATCTCGAACGTCCGCGTCGAGAGCGGCGAGGAGGTCGGCGACATCACCGCCCGCCACTCTCAGCTCAAGGGCGTCGTGGTGCCGCCCGAGCGCGCGCCGTCGATGATCGACGAATATCCGATCCTGGCCGTCGCGGCCGCCTTCGCGGATGGTCCCACCGTCATGCGCGGCATCGGCGAGATGCGGGTCAAGGAAAGCGACCGCATCGCCCTGACGGCGGCGGGCCTGCTGGCCTGCGGCGTCACGGTCGAGGAAGAGCCGGAAGGCATGACCGTGGTCGGCACGCGCGGCGGCAACCATCCGGTGCGCGGCGGCGGCAAGGTGATCACCCACGGCGATCACCGCATCGCCATGAGCCACCTGATCCTGGGCATGGCCGCCCTGGAGCCGGTCGAGATCGACGAGCCTGGCATGATCGCCACCAGCTTCCCGGGCTTCGTGTCGCTGATGACGGGCCTGGGCGGCTCGATCGTCGAGGCCTGATCCATGGGCTTCGTGATCGCCGTCGACGGCCCGGCCGCCTCGGGCAAGGGCACCATCGCCTCGCGCCTGGCGGCCCACTACGGCCTGCTGATGCTGGACACCGGCCTGCTCTACCGGGCGGTCGGGGTGCGGCTGCTGGAGGCCGGCGGCGACCTGGACGACGCCGGGGCCGCCGAGGCCTCGGCCCGGGGCCTCGACCTTGCCGAACTGGAGCGGCCGGAGGTGCGCACGCGCGCCGCCGGCGAGGCCGCCAGCCGCGTGGCCGTGCATCCGGGCGTGCGCTCGGCCCTGTTCGACCTGCAGCGGACCTTCGCCAGCCAGGACGGCGGCGCCGTGCTCGACGGCCGCGACATCGGCACCGTCATCGCCCCCGAGGCGCCGGCCAAGCTCTATGTCACGGCCAGCCCCGAGGTCCGCGCCGATCGCCGCTGGAAACAGCTGACCGGCCAGGGCGAAAGCGTCTCGTTCGAAGAGATCCTGGCCGACATCAGGAAGCGCGACGAGCGCGACGGCGGCCGCAAGGACGCGCCCATGGCCCAGGCGCAGGACGCCACCTTGCTTGATACGTCGGAAATGACTATATCCCAGGCCTTCGATGCGGCTCTCCGCATCGTCGAGACGGCGCGCGCCCGGTGGGGAAACCCCAAGGGCTAATCTAACGCCCGCCTCGCCGCCGCTTTGGAAGCGCCGGATCGCATCAAAAATCCACTTCACCCGGAATCCCGAGAACCGTCATCTGGCGGCGCTCATCGCAGGGCTTCCCACAACCCAGAGACCAAAGATCAGCATGGCTGACGATATGAGCTTCAACCCCACGCGCGACGATTTCGAAGCGCTCCTGAACGACTCCATGGGCGGCCGCGACTTCGCCGAAGGCTCCGTGGTCAAGGGCGTCGTTGTCGGGATCGAGAAGGACTTCGCGATCATCGACGTCGGTCTGAAGACCGAAGGCCGCGTCCAGCTGAAGGAATTCGGCGTCGACGAAGCAGGCAAGGCGACCATCAAGACCGGCGACACCGTCGAAGTCTTCCTCGAGCGCCTCGAGAACGCCATGGGCGAAGCGGTCATCAGCCGCGAAAAGGCCAAGCGCGAAGAAGCCTGGACCCGCCTGGAAGGCGTCTACGCCAAGAACGAACCCGTCATGGGCGCGATCGTCGGTCGCGTTAAGGGCGGCTTCACCGTCGACCTCGGCGGCGCCTCGGCCTTCCTGCCGGGCTCGCAAGTCGACATCCGTCCGGTCCGCGACGTCGGCCCGCTGATGGGCAAGGAACAGCCCTTCGCCATCCTGAAGATGGACCGTCCGCGCGGCAACATCGTCGTCTCGCGTCGCGCCATCCTGGAAGAAGCCCGCGCCGAGCAGCGCACCGAACTGGTGTCGCAGCTGCAAGAGGGTGAAATCCGCGAAGGCGTCGTCAAGAACATCACCGACTACGGTGCGTTCGTCGACCTGGGCGGCATCGACGGCCTGCTGCACGTCACCGACATGAGCTGGAAGCGCGTCAACCACCCGAGCCAAGTGCTCGCCGTGGGCGACACCGTGAAGGTCCAGATCGTCAAGATCAACCCGGACACCCAGCGCATCTCGCTCGGCATGAAGCAGCTGCAGTCGGATCCGTGGGACGGCGTCGAAGCCAAGTACCCGGTCGGCGCCAAGTTCACCGGCCGCATCACCAACATCACCGACTACGGCGCCTTCGTGGAGCTGGAAGCCGGCGTTGAAGGCCTGGTGCACGTGTCGGAAATGTCGTGGACCAAGAAGAACGTCCACCCCGGCAAGATCGTCTCGACCTCGCAGGAAGTCGACGTCGTGGTCCTGGACGTCGATCCGTCCAAGCGCCGCGTCTCGCTGGGCCTGAAGCAAGCCCTGGCCAACCCGTGGGAAGCCTTCGTCGAGGCTCACCCGATCGGTTCGACCGTCGAAGGCGAAGTCAAGAACGCGACCGAATTCGGTCTGTTCGTCGGCCTCGACAACGACATCGACGGCATGGTGCACCTGTCGGACATCGACTGGAGCGTCGCCGGCGAAGAAGCCATGGCCCGCTACAAGAAGGGCGACCTGGTCAAGGCCAAGGTGCTCGACGTCGACATCGAGAAGGAACGCATCTCGCTCGGCATCAAGCAACTGGCCGGCGACCCGATGTCGGGCGACACCTTCCGCAAGGCTCAGACCGTGACCGTCACCGTCACGGAAGTGACCTCGGGCGGCATCGAAGTCCGCTTCGGTGAAGACGACGCCCCGATGACCGCCTTCATCCGCAAGTCGGACCTGTCGCGCGATCGTCAGGAACAGCGCCCCGAGCGCTTCGCCGTGGGTGACCGCGTCGACGCTCAGATCACCAACGTGGACAAGGCCGCGCGCCGCGTCTCGCTGTCGATCAAGTCGCTGGAAATGGCCGAAGAAAAGGAAGCCATCGAGCAGTTCGGCTCGTCGGACTCCGGCGCTTCGCTGGGCGACATCCTGGGCGCCGCTCTGCGCGAGCGCGCTACGAAGGACTAAGCTTTCGCCTAACCGCGTAAGCTGAAGACAGGCGGCGGCCGGAGCGATCCGGCCGCCGCTTTTCTTTTGCGGTTACTCCGGGCGCCCCCGCAGTCTTTGGGAACCGGTTGCAACCTTTTCCTTGAAGATTCCATGCCGCTTGGGCAAAGGTCGCGGCGCGCCGCTCCCTCGGCGCAGGGGACATCGATGATCAAGTCTGAACTCATCGCCAGGCTCGCGAACGAAAACCCGCACCTGACGCAGAAGGATGTGGAACGCGTCGTGGGCGTGATCCTCGAACGCATGATCGGCGCGCTGGAAGGCGGCGGCCGCGTGGAGCTGCGCGGCTTCGGCGCCCTGTCGGTCCGTTCGCGCCCGGCCCGGGCCGGCCGCAACCCGCGCACCGGCGAAACCGTCGACGTCCGTGCCAAGCACGTGCCGTTCTTCAAGAGCGGCAAGGAACTGCGCGCCCGCCTGAACGCGGAATAGTCGGGAAACCGACTCACTTGCCCCTGCGGGCGAACCGCTTCAGCCTCTCGGCGTTGGATGTGCCGAGAGGGATTTTCGCATGAGCATCGTCAAGGAATTCCGCGAGTTCATCGCCCGCGGCAACGTCATCGACCTGGCCGTCGGCGTGATCATCGGCGCGGCCTTCAACGGCATCGTCAAGAGCCTGGTCGACCAGGTGATCATGCCGCCGATCGGCCTGCTGACCGGCGGGCTCGACTTCTCGAAGCTGGAATGGGTGCTGAGGCCCGAGGATCCGGCCACCGAGGCGGTCGAGAAGGTCGCCATCCAGTACGGCGCCTTCATCAACACCCTGATCCAGTTCTTCATCGTCGCGGCCGTGGTCTTCCTGCTGGTCAAGCTGGTCAACCAGATCCGCCGCGCCGACGCCGCTGACCCGGCCCCCGAAGCCCCGCCGGCCCCGACCCCGGAAGAAAAGCTGCTGACCGAAATCCGCGACCTGCTGGCCAAGCCGGCGGTTGTCGCGGCTGCGGCGCCGGCGGCTGAAAAGCCCGCGCCGGCCGCGCCCAAGACCGCTCCCGCCAAGAAGCCGGCCGCTCCGCGCAAGCCGAAGGCCTAGAAAAGGAAAACCTCTCCCATGGGGAGAGGGAGGGGCCCGCGCCGAAGGCGTGGGAGGGTGTAAGACGTCAAACGTCACATCCCCTTCGACCCTGCCCTGTCCGGAAAGGTCCCTAACCCCTCACCCTCCCATGCTGCGCATGGGCCCCTCCCTCTCCCTATGGGAGAGGTGAGATGTGGTGGGAGAAGGATCGTGATCAGAAATCCACCGCCACGCCCTTGCGCTCCCAGTCGCCGAAGCGCGTGGGTTCGGGGCCGTTGCGGCCGCCCTGTTCCACGGGAAGCGACGCGGCCGCTTCGGCCTCGCGGCGGGCGGCCGCCTCTTCCAGGGCGCGGCGGGCGGCGGGGCTGAGGTCCTTGCCGGGAGCTGCGCCCAGGCGGGCCAGTTCCGGGTCCTGAACCTCGGAAAGCGGGGAAGAAAGATCGTCGGACATGCGCTTTCATAGCACGCAAGCGTCGATGGATCATCCAAGGGGCTTGCGCTCGCGCTCATTGCGGGGCACGGCGGGGCGGTGACTCAGGAATTGAACGACGGCCTTCCCGCTCGGGAAGCGGCCCTCGCCCTACTCGACGCGGCCCTTTCGCGCCGCGGCGGCCTCGACGAGGCCGCGACGACCAACGCTTTCCGCGCCTTGGAGCCGCGAGAGCGCGCTTTCGCGCGCGCTCTGGCCATGGCCGCGCTGCGCCGTCTGGGACCCGTCGACCGGGCCCTCGCCGCCAAGCTCAGCAAGGAGCCGCCGCCCCGCGTGCGCAACCTGCTGCGCCTGGGCGCCACCCAGGCCTTCTATCTCGAGGTGCCGGCCTTCGCCGCCGTCGCGACCAGCGTCGAGTTGGCCGGCGCCAACAAGGCCAGCCGTCCGTTCAAGGGCCTGGTCAACGCCGTGCTGCGCGGTCTGCTGCGTGACGGCGCGCCGTCCGACGATCCGTCCGACCTGACGCCGCCGTGGCTGTTCGCCCGCTGGGTCGGCGCCTGGGGCCAGGACGACGCCCGCGCCCTGGCCGCCGTCGTGGCCGAGGAGCCGGCCACCGATCTTTCCCTCAAGCCCGGAACCGACGTCGCGGCCCTGGCCGAGGCCCTGGAAGCCGAGGTGCTGCCGGGCGACACCCTGCGCACCCGCCGCCGCGGCGACGTCGCCGCCTGGCCGGCCTTCGAGGACGGCAGCTGGTGGGTGCAGGACGCCGCCGCCGCCGTTCCCGCCCGCCTGCTGGACGTCAAGCCCGGCGAGACTGCCGTCGACCTCTGCGCCGCTCCCGGCGGCAAGACCCTGCAACTGGCCGCCACGGGCGCCAAGGTCGTGGCCGTCGACCGTTCGGCCTCGCGCCTCAAGCGGGTCGGCGAGAACCTGGCCCGCATGAACCTCCAGGCCGAGGTGGTGGCCGCCGACGCCGCGACCTGGACCGACGAGCGCGTCTTCGACGCCGTGCTGCTGGATGCGCCCTGCTCGGCCACCGGCACCTTCCGCCGCCATCCGGACGTGCTGTGGGCCGCCCGCCCGGGCGACATCGCCAGCCTGGCGACCGTGCAGTCGGCCCTGCTCGACAGCGCGGCCAAGCGCACCGCCCCCGGTGGCCGCCTGGTCTACTGCGTCTGCTCGCTGGAGCCGGAAGAGGGCGAGGCCCAGGTCGAGGCGTTCTTGACCCGACATCCTGAATTCTCCCTGGCCCCGATCGGCGCCGGCGAGGGCGGGGCGCCGCAGGCCAGCCTGACGGCGCGCGGAACCCTGCGCCTGCTGCCCCATCACCGCGAAGGCGGCCAGGACGGCTTCTTCGTGGCCCGCTTCGTCAAGGCCGCATAAGGCTGCAACTCAACCGCTCGCTTGTAGCGCGAGCCTTTGCCCGGTAAGCCAGGAACACCATGACCGCGCCGATCATCGCCCCGTCGATCCTCGCTTCCGACTTCGCAAAGTTGGGCGCCGAAGTCGCCGCCATCGAGGCGGCCGGCGCCGACTGGGTGCATGTCGACGTCATGGACGGCCATTTCGTGCCGAACATCACGCTCGGTCCCGACATCGTCAAAGCCATCCGGCCGCACGCCAAGATCCCGTTCGACGTGCACCTGATGATCAGCCCGGCCGATCCCTATCTGGAAGCCTTCCGCGAGGCCGGCGCCGACATCATCAGCATCCATCCGGAAGCCGGTCCCCACCTGCACCGCTCGCTCAAGCGCATCCGCCAGCTGGGCGCCAAGGCGGGCGTGGTGTTCAACCCCTCGACCAGCCTCGACCACGTCGAATGGATCCTCGAGGACGTCGACCTGGTGCTGGTCATGTCGGTGAACCCCGGCTTCGGCGGCCAGAGCTTCATTCCCGGCCAACTGCGCAAGGTCGAGGCCCTGCGCAAGCTGATCGACGCTCAGGGCCTGGACGTCATCGTCGAGGTCGACGGCGGGGTGACCCCGGTCACCGCGCCCCAATGCGTCGCCGCCGGCGCCACGGCCCTGGTGGCCGGCTCGGCGGTGTTCAAGGGCGGCCCGGACGCCTACGCCGCCAACATCCGCGCCCTCAAAGGGGACTGACGCCACCGCATGACCGGCGCGCCCGACACGCCTTCCGCATCCCAGGCCGCCGGGCGTCCCCTTGGACGTCCTGTGCGCCGGGGATCCGTGTTGGCGCGGTCGATCGCCGCCTCGGTCCGCGCCGGCGTCGAGCGCGAGTGGTTCGGCTCGCCGCCGCACCGGGCGCTGATCTCCTCGCTGCGTCCCGTCGGTCTGGCCGCCCGGCCGCATGATCCCCGTCCGGTGCAGGTCCAGCGCGGCCGCCAGCTGCTCGACGGCGTCCTGACCCTGCACGACGAGAGCCTGAAGGTCGGGGCCGAGGGCGATCCCTTCGACACCCCCAGCCCCTCGCGCGCCTTCGCCGTCGCCCTGCACCGCTTCGACTGGTTGCCCGGCCTGCTGGCCCAGGGCCCCGAGGGCGCGCGCCGGGCGCTGCGGCTGATCCAGGACTGGCGGCGGGTGTTCGGTACCTGGAACCAGTTCTCGTGGTCGGGCGAGTGCCTGGAGCGCCGCACCTTCCACCTGGCCTGCGCCGCCAAGACCCTGTCGCCGGGCGCCTCGGACGCCGAGGCGACGGCCCTGGCCCTGGACATCGCCCGGGGCGCCCGCCAGCTGCTTCGGGCCTCCGACGCCCCTGACCGAGCCCTCGAACGCGCGGTGGTGGTGACGATCGCCGGCACGGCCCTGGTCGGCAAGGCCAGCGACCGCCTGATGGCCGAAGGCCTGCGCCGGGTGCTGCGCTGCCTAGACACGGTCGTCCTGGCCGACGGCGGCCACGCCTCGCGCTCGCCCGAGGCCGGGCTGGAGCTGCTGTTCGACCTCCTGACCCTCGACGACGCCCTGGGCCAGCGCGGCCGGCCGACGCCGGAGGCGATGAGCCGGGCCATCGACCGCCTGTCGTCCGGCGCGCGCTTCTTCGCCCTGGCCGACGGACGGCTGGCGGCCTTCCACGGCGGCGAGGCCATCGAGCCGGCCCGCATCGCCGCCGCCCTGGCCCACGACGACCACGGTCCCCAGCCGCCGATGGACATGCCGCACGCCGGCTTCCAGAAGATGCAGGGCGGCACGATCCAGGTGATGGCCGACGCCGGCGTCCCGCCCGTGGGCGCGCTCAGCCGTTCGGCCTGCGCCCAACCGGCCGCCCTGGAGATCATCTGCGGCAAGGACCGGCTGATCACCTCCAGCGGCTGGAGCCCCGAGGCGGCCAACGCTCAGGCCTTCCGTCTGTCCGACGCCGCCTCGACCGTGTCGGTGGGCGGCGGCTCGGCCGGCCGGCCGCTGTCGGGTTTCCGGGCCACGGCGCTGGGTCCCTGGCTGGTCGACGGCGCGACCAGCGTCGAATCCCGCCGCCACGACGCCGAGCAGGGCGTCTGGCTCGACATCGTCCATGACGGCTGGCGGCGCCTGGGCCTCAAGCACGCCCGCCGCCTGTTCCTCGACATCGCCGCCGACGAGCTGCGCGGCGAGGACAGCCTGATCCCGATGGCGGAAGCGAAAGTCGACGGCCCGCGCCGCTACCATCCGTTCAAGATCAGCTTCCACCTGCACCCCGACGCCCGCGCCTCGCTGGCCCGCGACGGCAAGAGCGTGCTGATCAAGGGGCCGTCCAACATCGGCTGGTGGCTGCGCAACGACGCGCCCGACGTCGCCGTCCTGGCCGCCCCCCACTTCGACCACGGCCACGCCCGCCAGGCCGGGGTGATCGTCCTGAAAAGCCAGGTCCGCGCCGAGAAGGGCGCGAAGATCAGGTGGAAGCTGGCGAGAGCGGCGGATCACTAAAGGTCCTTCTCCCCTTGCGGGAGAAGGTGGCGCCGAAGGCGTCGGATGAGGGGTCTCTCAGACTTCAAACGCCTCGCCCAGCCTAACCGCCGTCGCGGCGGACAGCGCTTTCGACCCCTCACCCGACCCGCTTCGCGGGCCACCCTCTCCCGCAAGGGGAGAGGGGCTAGTCGAGGCTTCGCCCCTTCGTCTCCGGCAGCAGGAACGCCGTGGTCAGCACGCTGATCAGGGTGAAGATCACCGGGTACCAGAGCCCGGCATAGATGTTCCCCACCGCCGCCACGATGGCGAAGGCGCTGAAGGGGACGAAGCCGCCGATCCAGCCCGTGCCGATGTGGTAGGGCAGCGACAGCGCCGTGTAGCGGACCTTCGTCGGGAAGAGCTCGACCAGGGCCGCGGCCAGCGGGCCGTAGAGGGCAGTCGCCCCGATCACGAACACCAGCAGGACGCCGAACACGCCCCAGATGTTGATCCGGGCGGGATCGGCCGCGGTCGGATAGCCGGCCTTGGCCAGCGCCGCCTTGATCGCGGCCTCGCCGGCGGCCTTCACCGCCTTGGCGTCCTTGGCCGGCAGGCCCTCGGCGCTTTTCGAGACGATGCGCGTCTCGCCGATCTGGACGACGGCCGGGGCGCCGGCCGGGCCGGTTTGGTTGGCGTAGGAGACGCCGGCATTGGCCAGGGCGCTCTTGGCGATGTCGCAGGACGAGACGAAGGCGGCCTTGCCGATGGGGTCGAACTGCAGGGCGCAGTCCCCGGGGGCGGCGGTGACGCTGACCGGAGCCCTGGCCGAGGCCTCCGCCAGGGCCGGGTTGGCGGCGCGCTCCAGCATGTGGAAGCCGGGGAAGTAGAAAACGAGCGCCAGGGTCATGCCGCCCAGCATCACCGGCTTGCGGCCGATCCTGTCCGACAGCCAGCCGAACACGACATAGAGCACCGCGCTGACCGCCGCGGCCCCCATCATCAGGCCGTTGATCGTGCCGGGCGCGACCTTGAGGAACTTCTCCATGAAGGTCTGAATGTAGAAGAAGGTGGTGTACCAAACCGCGCCTTGCGCTGACATCACGGCGAAGAAGGCCAGCAGCACCAGCTTGAGGTTCTTCCATTGGCCGAAGGCCTCGGCATAGGGGGCCTTGGACGCCGCGCCCTCTTCCTTCATCCGGGCGAAGGTCGGGCTTTCGCTGAGCTTCAGGCGCATCCAGACCGAGACCGCCAGCAGGCCGATCGAGACGGCGAAGGGAATGCGCCAGCCCCAGTCGTCGAAGGCCGCCGGCCCGATGAGGGCGCCCAGCAGCCAGCGGGTGGCCAGGATGACCAGCAGCGCCGCGAACAGGCCCAGGGAGGCCGAGCTCTGCACCCACGACGTCGCCCGACCGCGCTGGCCCGGCGGGGAATGCTCGGCGACATAGATCGCCGCCCCGCCATATTCGCCGCCCAGGGCGAAGCCCTGCACGCAGCGCAGGATGATCAGCAGGATCGGCGCGATGATCCCGGCCTGCTTGAAGGTGGGCAGCAGGGCGATGGCGAAGGTCGCGCCGCCCATCAGCAGGACCGTGGCTAGGAACGCGCCCTTGCGGCCGGCCTGGTCGCCGATCTTGCCGAACACCAGGGCGCCCAGGGGCCGGAAGGCGAAGCCGACGCCGAACAGGGCCAGGGCGGCGATATAGCCGGCGGTGTCGGACAGGCCGGTGAAGAAGGTCTTGGAGATGACCTGGGCCAGGCTGCCGAAGATGAAGAAGTCGTACCACTCGAAGGCCGTGCCGGCCGACGAGGCCGCCACCACCGTGCGCATCGACGCGCCCTTCTTGTGAGCCGCGCCCGATACCGTTTCCGTCATTCGGAAATCCCCCTGATTGATCGGAGGATTAGCCCGGAACGCGGCGTCCTGGGAAGCCTTCGGAGAACGTCGTCAGGCGACGGCGGCCTGGGCGCTGGCGGCGGCTTCGGCGACGCGGACGATCTCCGACAGCAGGGCCGTGGGCGAGATCGGCTTGGCGGCCACACCGTTCATGCCGGCGGCCAGGTAGGTGGCGCGCTGGTGGGCCAGGACGTTGGCGGTCAGGGCGACGATCGGCGTGGCGCCGGCCGGGCCGGGCAGGGCGCGGATGCGGCGCGAGGCCTCCAGCCCGTCAACGCCGGGCATCTGCACGTCCATCAGGATCAGATCAAAGCCGCGCTCGGCCGCCTCGACGCCCGACAGGCCGTCCTCCGCCGTCTCGACCGAGGCGCCGAGCATCTCCAGGATCCGGCGGGCGACCATGCGGTTGGTGGGGTTGTCCTCGACCACCAGCACCTTCAGGCCTTGCAGCATCTGCTCATCGACGGCGTCGCCCTGGGCGGGCTGGGCCACCGACGGCGCGGCGATGGTCAGGCGGAAGGTCGAGCCCTCGCTCTCGACGGAGGAGAAATCGACCTCGCCGCCCATCATCTGGGCCAGGCGACGGGTGATGGCCAGGCCGAGGCCCGAGCCGCCAAACCGGCGGGTGGTGCTGGCGTCGGCCTGCTGGAAGCGCTGGAACAGGCGCGCCTGGGCGTCCTGGGCGATGCCCACCCCCGTGTCGGCCACCTCGAACGCCAGGCGGTCGGCGCCCTCGCGGCGCAGGCGCAGGGTCACCGAGCCCGACAGGGTGAACTTCACGGCGTTGCCGACCAGGTTGAACAGCGCCTGGCGCAGGCGGGTGGGGTCGGCCAGCACGATCCCGACGTCCGGGGCGTCGACGATCAGGGCCAGGCCCTTGTGCTCGGCCTGGCCCTTCAGCAGGCGCGCGACGCTGCGCACCAGATCGGCCGGGTCGATCGGCTCGGGCGTCACGTCCAGGCGTCCGGCCTCGATGCGCGAGAAGTCGATGATGTCGTCCAGCAGGGTCGAGAGCATGCGGCCGCAGGCCAGGGCCTCGCCCAGCAGGTGGTCGGCTTCCGACGAGAGCCCCTGGCGCTTGAGCAGGTGGATGATCCCCAGCACCCCGTTCATCGGCGTGCGGATCTCGTGGCTCATATTGGCCAGGAACTGGGCCTTGGCCTCGTTGGCCGCCTGGGCGGCGCGCTCGGCCTCCACCAGGGCCAGCTCGGCGCGCTTCTGCTCGTCGATGTCGAGCACCAGGCCATAGGCCTTGCGCACCCGGCCCGAGGCGTCGCGGCGCACCTCGTGGAACAGGCGGATCCAGCGCTCCTCGCCGTTGGGGCGCACGACCCGGGCGTCGAAGGCCCGCTCGCCCCAGCGGCCGACCGCGCCGGCGGCGTAGACGGCGGCCACGTCCTCGGAGCGGATCATCGGCCAGATCGCCTGGCGCACGTCTTCGAAGGTGATGCGACGGCCCAGGATGCGGTGGAACTCGGGCGAGCCCCAGAACGAGCGATCGGCGTGGTCGATCTCGTAGACGCCGGCCTGGGCGGCGCCGAGCGCGGTCTTCAGCCGCCGGGCGTTGGCGCGGGCCTCGCGGCGGGCGTCGGCCAGGGCGGTGACGTCGTCCATGTAGGTGATGACGCCGGCGATCGCGCCGCTGGCGTCGCGCCAGGGCCGGGCCTCCCAGCGCAGGCGGTGCTCGACCCCTTGGCCGTCGGTCAGGCTGTCCTCGCGGCGGACCACCGTCTGGCCGGTGAGCGCGCGCTCGACGGCGGCGACGAAGCGCTTGCGCGCCCCATAGGTCAGTTCCTGCAGCGACTTGCCGATGACCTCGGCCTCGGTCGCCTGGAAGATCTCCAGGAAGCGCGGGCTGACCACCTTCAGGCGCAGGTCGCGGTCGTAGAGGGCCACGGCGAAGGGCGCGCTCTCGACCAGCCGGCGGGCCTTCTGCTCGCCCCAACGGGCCAGGTCGCGGTCGCGGGCGACCTCGGTGATGTTCTGCGAGATGCCGCGCAGGGCGAAGACGCCGCCGGGCCGAGGCTCGGTCTGGAAGGTGGCGCGGAACGAGAACTTCTGGCCCGTCGCGCCGCGCATATGGTGCTCGATCGTGCCGCCCTGGCCGGTGCGCACGGCGCGGGTGAAGGTCGAGCGCACGCGGCTGCGCTCGGGCTCGTCGAGCTGGGCGTAGAAGGTTTCCGGCGTCGAGACCTGCTCGGGGCGCAGGCCCGTCAGGCTGAGGATGTCGCTCGACCACTCGATGCGCTGGGTGACGGGATCGAAGCTCCACACCCCGACGCCGGCCGCCGAGGCCAGCATCTCACGGGTGCGGCGCGAGACGGCCTGCTCGGCCTTGCGGGCCACCTCGGCCGAGACGTCGCGCAGGGTGCCGACCATCTCGCCGGCGGGACCCTGGCGCACATGCGCCTCGAGCCAGACGCGGCGCTCGTCCTTGCAGATCATGCGCACGCGCAGGACCGTGCCGCCCATGGCGCGGATGACCTCGCCGGCCTGGATCAGTTCGGCGTGGTGCTCGGGATCGATGAACTTCAGGGGCGGCTGGCCGATCAGCTCGGCGGCGGTCCAGCCGGTGAGGCGCGTCCAGGCCGGATTGACGGTGACGAAACGGCCCTCGACCACGACGGCGAACAGGTCGTGGGCGTTCTCGAAGAACCATTGCGCGCTCTCGGCCTGGCTCAAAGGCGCGGGCGGCGTGTCTGGCGAGCGCGGCGAGGACAATCCCAGCTCCCGGCGGAAGGTGAGGCGGATCGTCGCGCCCAAGGGTAAACTTTAGGTTGGCGCCGGCTCGCGTGAGGCGAATATTTCCTGACCCCGTTCCGCGTGCTCAACGAAAAACCCCGCCCGGATCGCTCCGGGCGGGGTTCATGCGCTTTTCGCCGGTGAAGGCGAGAAGGATCAGTAACGGACGTTCAGGGTCAGCAGGGCCTGGCGGGCCGGCGCCGGGTCGGCGTGGTGCACGCCGTTGGTGCGCAGGATGTAGCGCTCGTCGCTGAGGTTCTGGACGTTGAGCTGCAGGTCGACCTTGTCATTGACCTTCCACGACGCGAAAGCGTCGTAGCGGGTGTAGGCCGGGGCGAAGACGCCGGTGGCGCCGCCGCCCGCGCCGCCCTGGTTGCCGCCGAAGCTCTTGGAGGCGCCGTAGACGCCGCCGCCGATCGAGATCTGCGGCAGGACGCGGTAGGTCGTGAACAAGCTGTAGGAGTGCTTGGGCGTGTTGGCCAGCGGATCGCCGATGTTGACGCTGGTGATGGCGCCGCGGACCAGCTCGCTGTCCATGTAGGTGTAGCCGGCGAACACCTGCCACTTCGGCGTCACCTTGCCCGAAGCGCCCAGCTCGACGCCCTGCACGCGGGTCTTGCCGGCCTGCTCGTAGGTGCTGGTCGTGGCGTCGACCAGGATCTGGGCGTTCTTGCGCTCGGTGCGGAAGATCGCGCCCGACAGGGCCAGCTGGTCGCCGAACAGGTTCCACTTGGCGCCGAGTTCGACGTTGGTGGACTCTTCGGGATCAAGCAGTTCGTTGGCCAGGTTGCCGGTGCCCGAGCCCGAGGCGGTGTTCTGGTCGCCGCCCGAGATGGTCGGCGGGGTCGAGGACGTGGCGTAGGAGGCGTAGACGCTGCTGCTCGGGGTGGGCTTGTAGACCAGGCCGACCTGGTAGTTGACGAAGTCCCACTTGGCGGCGGCGAGGCTGGTGTAGGTGACGGCCGTGATCACGCCGCTCGAGGAGGTGGCCGTGGCGTTGTAGCCGTCGGTCTCGTACTCGTCGTAGCGCAGGCCGAGGTTCAGCAGCAGCTTGTCGGTCAGGTTGACGGTGTCGAAGCCGTAGAGCGCGGTGGTCTTGGTCACCGAGCGCGAGGACGGGCCGCGGGTGATGATCCCTTCCCAGGCGTCCGACGGGTTGGGGGCGTAGAGACGGGTGCAGTCGCCGACGCCGGCCGTGGTGACGTTGTTGGTGAAGCCGGTCGGGCAGGTCGAGCCCTTGGTGGTGTAGATCACGTACGAGGCGTTGTCGTTCACCTCGCGCGACACTTCCAGGCCGATGTTGAAGCTGTTCTTCAGCGAGCCGAGGTCGAACTTGCCGCTCAGGTCGGTGACCGAGGCGACCGTGGTGGTCTCGTTCCAGCGCGACTTGGTGCCCCGCTTCATCCACCATTCGCCGGCGACGAACTGGGCCGCGCCGCCGTCGCCCGGGTTGGTGACCAGGTAGTCGTTGACCGACTGGCCGATGCGCACGGCCTGACGGACCGTCAGGTTGTCGTTGATCTCGTGCTTGATGATGAAGGTGCCGATGTCGGCGCTGGTCTTCTGGAAGTCGCGGTCGAGGCCGTAATAGGCGTCGCGCGAGACGTCGAGAATGCCGTTGGCCGGACGGGTGCGGCTGTCGGTGCCCGCCACGCCCCAGGTGCGCTTGCTGGCCAGCGGGATGCCGTAGTCGGGGTCCTGGTCGGTGTCGAGGTGGTAGTAGGTCAGCGTCGCCTGGGTGGGCGTGCCGATGCCGAAGGCCAGCGACGGGGCGATGCCCCAGCGCTTGAAGTCGACGCTGTCACGGCCGGGCGTGTCGCCCTGCGTGCCCATCAGGTTGAGGCGGAAGGCGGCGTTCTCGGCGAACGCATAGTTGGCGTCGACCGTGCCGCGGAAATAGTTGTCGGTGCCGGCCGCCAGGCCGCCGCGGACGAAGTCCTGGGCCTTGGGGGTCTTGGTCGACAGGTTGATGCTGCCGCCGCCCGAACCGCGGCCGCCGTAGGCCGAGTCCGCGCCCTTGACGACTTCGACCTGCTCCAGCGCGAAGACTTCGCGCGACTGGCCGCCGCTGTCGCGGATGCCGTCGACGAAGATGTTGTTGCCCGAGGCCTGGCCGCGGATGAACGGACGGTCGGCCAGGGGCTGGCCGCCTTCGCCGGCGCCGAAGGTGATGCCCGGCGAGGTGCGCAGGATGTCCTGCAGCGAGGTCGAGGCGGTCTGTTCGATGATCTGCGACGAGATCACCGTGATCGAGCGCGGGGTGTCGACCAGCGGGGCGGTGTACTTGCCCGACTGCATGTCGGTGGCCTTGCGGGCGTCGACGGCGATGCCGGACACTTCCTGCACGTCGGCCGCGCTCGGCGCGGGGGCCGAGGCCGGGGCGGTGGCGACCGGGGCCGCGTCCACCGCGTCGGCGGCGAAGGCGGCGGGCGCCATGGCCAGACCGGCGACACCGGCGACGGCGGCGGCGCCCAGGGCGCGGCGGGCGTGGCTGCGAACGCCGGCGGCGGCGGGCGAGGAAGGCTTTTGCATCTTTTAGTGAGACCCCAGCTCGGGTCGCGGAGGGAAGGATCCGCGGCCCCTGTCCTGAAATTGCGAGGCGTTATTAGTTATGCCTTTGCTGGGGTGCAATAATAATCAGTCGCAGGATGAGCCCGGTCGCCGCTGCGTGCGGCGACCGTGACCATATTGCAACGTTTCGCCTTGGTATCAGGCGCCGCGGGCCACGAACCAGCCGTTGCGGAAGCCCTGGTCGGCCTTGCCATAAAGGAAAGGCTCGCCCTCGGGGGTGGTGAAGCGGCCGCCGGCGGCGACGATCAGGGCGTGGCCGGCCGCGGTGTCCCACTCCATGGTCGGGCCATGGCGCGGATAGATGTCGGCCGCGCCCTCGGCGATGCGGGCCAGCTTGATCGACGAGTCCATCGGGGCGCGCAGGCTGAAGCCGTACTGGTCGGCCAGGGCCGTGGCCTTGTCTTCCTTCATGGTGTGGCTGACCAGGGCCAGGGCCTCGCCCTGCGGCCAGGCGCGGGCCCGCACCGGCGTCTCGGCGCCGTCCGCGCCCTCGCGCTTGAGCACCCCGCCGTCGGCCGTGAACCAGACCTCGCCGGTGGCCGGGGCGCAAACGGCGCCGGCGACGGGAACACCCTGGTCGATCAGGCCGATGTTGACGGTGAAGTTGGGGTCGCCGCGGACGAAGGCCTTGGTGCCGTCCACCGGGTCGACCAGAAAGAAGCGCGGACCGATCTGGTCGGGCGTGCCGTACTCGCAGGCGTGCTCCTCGGAGATGGCGGGGATGTCGGGGAACTGCTGGGCCAGCAGGGCCAGGATCACCTTCTCGCCGGCGCGGTCGGCCTCGGTCACCGGGCTCTCGTCGGCCTTGCGCACCACGTCCAGCTCGGTCCGCCAGAACGGCAGGATCACCTCGGCGGCAGCCTCGACGATGCGGGCCAGGTCGCGGCCGATGTTCGCCGGAATGGGGGCGGAGCTCATGCTTGTCCTCGGGGGTCGTCGCCGACGAAATCCAGGGTCACGACGCGGGCGTCGATCGTCTGCTTGCCGGCCTCTTCGAAATTCACGGTGACGCGATGGCCGGTCACGGACTGCACCTGGCCAAGGCCCCAGTCGGGCTGGCCGGGATGGCGCACCAGGGCGCCGGGTTCGAGAAAGGGATCCATCACACGCACCTGATAGAGGCTGGCGGCGCAAAGCGGGAGCGGTTTTAGGCGTCCAGACGCCCTAAAAGTCGTCGTTGCGGCCTGGCGGTCCCGTTTGCCAAAGTCCCAAATCACGCCAAAGATCGCGCCATGACCGACACCGAAGCCACCGCCTCGCCCGCGCCCGCCGCCACGCTTGACGTCAACGGCCCGGATTTCGCCGCCCTGGTGGCCGCGCGCCTGTGTCATGACTTCATCAGCCCGGCCAGCGCCATCGTCTCGGGTCTCGACCTGCTGGAGGACCCCAGCGCCCAGGACATGCGCGACGACGCCATGAGCCTGATCACCAGTTCGGCCCGCAAGCTGGCCGACCTGCTGCAGTTCACCCGCGTGGCCTTCGGCGCCTCGGCCTCGGCCGAGAGCTTCGACTCCCGCGAACTGGAAAAGCTGGCCCAGCAGGGCGTCTTCGCCCACGTGCGCCCCAACCTGACCTGGGACATAGCGCCGCAGTCGCTGAACAAGGCCGCCTCGCGCGCCCTGCTCAACATCGCCCAGATCGCCGCCAGCGCCCTGCCGGCCGGCGGCGTGGCCACGCTGCGCGCCGTCGTCGCCGACGGCCGCACCGCGATCACCGCCGACGCCGTCGGCCCTCGCGCCCGCCTGCGCCCCGAGGTGTTGGCCGGCCTGAAGGGCGAGCCGCTGGGCGAAGGCCTGGGCGGTCCCTGGGTGCAGGCGGCCTATCTCTACGCGGTGGTCCGCGCCGCCGGCGGCCAGCTCGGCGTCGAGATCGCCGAGGAGCGCGTCAGCATCGCCGCCTGGACCCCCGCCGACTGAGATCGGCCGACTGAACCGTACGTTTTTCGGCGCCGTCACCGCTCCTTAACCCGGATCGGCCAATCCTGATCGTCTAGGATTTGGAGCGCGTCTGGCGGCGAAACCGCGCACACTTTCGCCTGACGCGCTCTCCGATTTGGAGCGTGCCGTGAAGACCTGCCTCGTCGTCGACGACAGCCGGGTGATCCGCAAGGTCGCCCGCCGTGCGTTGGAAGACATCGGCTTCGACATCGCCGAGGCCGCCGACGGCATGGAGGCGTTGGCCTGGTGTCGCGCGGCCATGCCCGACGCCGTCCTGCTCGACTGGAACATGCCGGTGATGAACGGCCTGGAATTCCTGCAGCGCCTGCGCGAGGAACCGGGCGGCGACGCGCCGGTGGTGGTGTTCTGCACCGTCGAGAACAAGGTCGAGAACATCCGCCTGGCCCTCGATCACGGCGCCGACGAATACATCATGAAGCCCTTCGACGGCGAGATCATCGCCGCCAAGTTCGCCGAGGCGGGCCTGCTATGACCCCCGAGGACATGGACCTGTTGGCGGCCCTGGGCCGCACCCGCGCCGGCCTGAAGGTCGAGACCGACAAGCACTACGTGGTCGAAAGCCGCCTGGCGCCGCTGGCGCGCCGTGAAGGCTACCCCTCGATCGAGGCCCTGGTGGCGGCCCTGCGCGCCAAGCGCGAGGAGCGGCTGATCTGGGCGGTGGTCGAGGCCCTGACCGTCAACGACACCGCCTTCTTCCGCGACCGCGCCACCTTCGCCTTCCTGCGCGACACGGCGCTGCCGGAACTGTCGCGCCGTCGCAAGGACGGTTCGGTGCGGATCTGGAGCGCGGCCTGCTCGACCGGTCAGGAGATCTATTCCCTGGCCATCGCCGCCGACGAGGCGCGCAATCTCGAACAGGGCGTGCGTTTCGAGTTCTTCGCCTCGGATCTTTCCGAGCGTTGCCTGGAGAAGGCCCAGAGCGGGCTCTACACCCAGTTCGAGGTGCAGCGCGGCCTGCCGATCCGGCTGCTGATCAAGCATTTCGAGAACCACGACGAGACCTGGGCGATCTCGCCCCGCATCCGCCAGGCCGTGCGCTGGCGGCGCATCAACCTGATGTCCGACCTGTCGGGCATGGGCGCCTTCGACCTCGTCATGCTGCGCAACGTGCTGCCGGGCCTGGACCCGTCGGTGCGCGCCCGCCTGATCGAGAACCTCGCCGCGCGCCTCACCGAGGACGGGCTGCTGGTGCTGGGTGAGGCCGAGAGCCTTGCCGGCGTGACCGAGGCCCTGCATCCGGTGGCCGGCCGTCCCGGCGTGTTCGCCCGCGATCCCGCCTACCGCGCCGTCGCGGCGTGACGTTCAGCTAAAGTCTCAGCTCAGGCGGGGCGCCGGCCGCGTAACCGCCTGGGCCATGCCGTCGCGTTGACCGCGCAGCCACGACACCAGCGTCCGCCACGCCGACGGCGGCGGTTCCGGCGCATCGACCATGGCGCGCGCCAGCTTGCCGAACAGCAGGGCCGTGGCGCCGGGCGCGGCCAGGGCGCCGCGCGTGTCCAGCCTCTCGACCACACGCCGCGACATCTGCCGGTAGCGAACGGGCGGGGCGGTTTCGCGCGGCTCGGGCGTGCGGCAGTCGGAGAAGTCGAGCGACAGGCCGCAGCCGGCCTCGATCGCCCGCGAGACGGCGGCGCGGTAGTCGGCGTCGCGGCCCAGGCGGTCGACGTCGATGACGAGGTCGGCTTCCGGCAGCGCCTGCAGGTAGGACAGGATGTAGATCGACAGGAAGGCGGCGAACGACACCTTGGCCGGCGCGCGCTTCAGCCGCCGCCGCACCGCCGCCAGCCGTCCGGCGAAGCCGTGGCCGCGCGAATCCGGCACCTTCAGGTCGCCGCGCAGGCTGTCGGCCTCGGCGAACTCCGCCATCAGCACGTACTGGCAGATCTCGAAATAAGTCGGCCGGGGGCGCTTGCGCAGGGAGTAGAACGACAGCCACTGCTGCAGCGGGTCGCGGATCAGCACGATGTGGAAGCCGCCGAACCGGCGCCGCAGCCACTCGATCTTGCCCAGGGTGCGGCAGCAGGCCAGCACGGGGACTTCGCCCTGAGCCTGGGCGTGATCGACGAGGCCGGCGACATAGGCCTGCTGCTCGGGATCGTCCTGCTCGGCCGCCAGGCGATAGCCGTCGAGGGCGAAGCGCTCGTGATAGCCGGCCACGCCGCCTTCGGCGGTGATCAGGTCGGAGAACTCCGCGAGATAGGGGCGGTCGCCGCCCGGATGGCGCAGCCGCGTGTGCTCGGGCGTCTCGCGGGCGATGATCTCGTGGGTCATCGTCTCGAGGTGTTCGTGCCAGGGCTCGTAATAGGCCCGCACGCCGGCCAGGGCGCGGAACCGGCTCCAGATGTAGGTGCTCGAGCAGCGCCAGCCGCTGTGCACGAACACGGGGGGAAGCGCTGAATCGAGGGAAGCGAACGGAACCGACATGCCAACAGCGTGGCTTGCGGACTTGGCCTGGTTATCTCCCCGAAGACAGAAAATCCGGGCCTTTTGTGTCGGTATTGCAAAGTTTGATGCGCGGGCGAGCGCCGCGCCCGTTTCTGGACGTCATCTGCGTAACGTGGCGATCCGAATGGAAAGGGGCCCGCCTCAGGGTTGAGACGGGCCCCTCGCATTCAGTCGAGGCGACGGGATCAGTTCTTGGCGTCGCGGGCGGTGTCGGTGACGGCCTTGCCGGCCGACGAGACGTCCTTGCCGGCGCCTTCGACGGTGTTGCAGGCGGCGACGGTCAGGCTGGCCGCCAGGGCGGCGAAAATGATCAGCTTGCGCATGGGGGAGGTTCTCCGCTTTTCGCCCTCGTGGGCGGATGATGGATCGCCCAGAGCAAACGTGGCCGCGCGGTCTAGGTTCCGGCCTGATGCTGGGGCGCCGGCAGGGCCTGGGGCGTCGGGAACACAAGCCGCACAAGGAGTCCGCCCATCGGGCTGACGTCGAACTTCACCGTGCCGCGCAGCTGGCGGGCGAAGGCGGTCATCAGGGTGCGGCCGACCCCCTCGCCGGGTCCGGACGGGGCGCCGGGACCGTCGTCGCCGATGGCCAGTTCGGCCTCCTCGCCGCGCACGAAGAAGTCCACCGTCAGCGCGCCGCCGCGTTCGGCCAGGGCGTGCTTCTGGGCGTTGGTGATGGCCTCGACCGCGAACAGGGCCAGCGGCGCCAGGCGGTCGGGGTCGATGACCAGCGGGTCGGCGTGGACCTCGGTGCGCACCGCGCCGGGACCGTTGATGTCGCCGGCCAGCAGCAGGGCGGTCAGCTCCTCCAGGAACGGCCGCAGGTCGACCCGCTTGAGGTCAGGGCCCTGGTAGAGGGCGCGATAGATCTGGGCCAGGGCGGTGATCCGCTGGCGGGTGTCGTTCATCGCCGTGCGCGCCGCCGGGTCGGTCAGCGCCCGCTGCTGCATGTTGAGCAGCGAGGTGATGATCTGCAGGTTGTTCTTCACGCGGTGGTGGATCTCGCGCATCAGCGAGTCCTTCTCCGCCAGGCTGTCGCGCAGCGAGGCGTCGCGCTGGACGATGCCGACGGCCATGTCGTCCAGCGTCTTGGCCAGTTCGCGGATCTCCGGCGGGGCTCGCTCGGAGGCCTGCACCGGGCGCACGGTGAAGCGTCCTTTGGCGTAGATCGCCGCCACCCGGCGCAGATAGACGATCCAGCGGATCACCTCGCGCTCGGTGGCCCAGAACACCGCCAGCAGGGCCAGGGCGAAGGCCAGCAGCGGCAGCAGCATGCTGGAGATCGGGTTCAGCGAAGCCCACGAGACGATGCCGGGGGCCGGCGCCGACAGGATCACGAAGACGTCGTCCTCGACCAGCGAGGCGGCCGAGAACAGCCGGCGGCGCCCCTGGGCGTCCTTGCCCGACCACAGCACCGTGCGGCCCTGGTCGATCTCGTCGCGCAGGCCCGGCCGCGCCTCGCCAAAGGCGCCGGGCGTGGTCGCCGAGAACACCTGGCCGCGCGAGTCCGCCAGGCCGATCTCGGCGCCGTCGGGCAGGAAGCGGTTGGCGGTCTCGGGCTTGAGGCTCGACAGGGTCAGCACCGCGGCCATGGCCCCGTCGAACACGCCGGACGAGTCCTCGGCGCGGACGGCGGTCAGCACCGAAGGCTCGCCCGAATAGATCGCGCCCGGCGTCGGGGCGACGGCCAGGTGGGCGCCGGCGGCCAGGTCGAGGAACCAGGGGCGATGGGCGCGCTCGGGATCGCGCGGCGTGGTGCCCGCCGCGCAGGCCACGCGGCCATAGGCGTCGAAGCGGATCAGGTTGGCGTAGCCGGGCAGGCGGGCCTTCACCGCGTCGAGCCGGCGCGCGCATTCCAGGCCCACCGAGCCGGGACCCAGGGTCTGGAGCAGCACGCCGGCCGCCTCGATGCGGGCGCGGGCGATAGCGGCGCTGCGGCCGGCGGCGAGCTCGAGGCTCTGCCGCCGGGCGTCGCCCTCGTGCTTGAACACGAGGGCCGACTGCAGCGCGCCGATCAGCAGCACCGGCAGCAGCGCCAGCGTCAGGGTCAGCAGCAGGCGGACCCGGATGGTGCCGACGACCTCCGCCGCGCGGCCGTACACGCGCTTCACCGCTGGGTGCTCAAACGCTCCGCATCGGCCAGGATGGCGTGCATCGCGTCGCCGGCGGCGGCGCCGTCACGCTCATAGCCGCCCGACTCGAGGATGGCCTGCAGGGCCCGACGGGCCCGGCTGACCCGGCTCTTCACCGTGCCGACCGCGCATCCGCAGATGTCGGCCGCTTCCTCGTAGGCGAAGCCGCCGGCCCCGACCAGGATCAGGGCTTCGCGCTGTTCCGGCGGCAGCATGGCCAGGCTCATGCGCAGCTCGTCCAGCGCCACCGGCGCTTCCGGATCGTCGACCGCCACCAGAGTCCGCTCGGCGGCCTCCTGGTCGAGCTGGCTCTGACGCCAGGAGCGACGCTTCTCCGAATAGAACTGGTTGCGCAGGATCATAAAGGTCCAGGCCTTCATGTTGGTGCCCAACTGGAAGCTGGCCCGGGCGTCCCAGGCCTTCATCATGGCGTCCTGCGCCAGGTCGTCCGCGGCCGTCGGATCACCGGTGAGGGTGCGCGCGAAGGCCCGCAGATGCGGGATGAGGGTGACGAGCTCTTTCTTGAAGGTCTCGTCACGGACCGGATCGATGGGCGACCGGCCGACTTGCGCTTCGCTCATGCTCAACGCTCTCCCGAAGGCTTTTCAGCCTTGCGCAGAATGTCGAGGAATTCGTCCGGGATGGGCTCGTTGACCACCTCGTCGAACATCTGGCGAAGCTTGACGCCGATGGCCTGCTGACGAAGCCGCGCCTCGTCGAGCGAGGCGGATCCCTTGCGTTGATCTTCCATGGGTACGTGTTCGATCATGTCCTCGACGCCGGTTGTGCGCAGCGTCCGCCCCCTGCGGCCGAATTTATAAATGCTGGAGGTCAACGCCAGATTCCGCATCGGGTTCCATAAGCTTGAGCGTAGAGTGCCAAAAATCGAGTTGCTGCGGAACCGTCGTCGCGCAGGGCACGTTATGCTCCCGATCGAACGGCATAGCTTTGCCGTGATGGACGACCTTTTTTGTTTCGAAGACACTCTACGGGAGGGGTCATGAGTCTTCTTGCCCGACTGGCGCCGCACCTGCCCTACGTTCGCCGTTACGCCCGCGCGCTGACCGGGGATCAGACCACCGGTGATCACTATGTCCGCGTCGCGCTGGAGGCCCTGGCCGCCGGCGAACGCTCGCTCGATGCCGCGCTGTCGCCGCGCGTGGCGCTCTATCGCGTCTTCCACGCCATCTGGCTGTCCTCGGGCGCCCAGCTTGAAGCGCGTCGCGACGACCTCTCCGACGACGCCTCGCAGCGCCTGCTGCGTATCGCCCCGCGGTCGCGCCAGGCGTTCCTGCTGACGGCCCTGGAAGGCTTCACGCCGACCGAGGCCGCCCAGATCCTCGACTGCGACTTCGGCGAGGTCGAGCGGCTGATCGCCGACGCCCAGAGCGAGATCGACGCCGAACTGGCCACCGAGGTGCTGATCATCGAGGACGAGCCCGTCATCGCCGCCGACATCGAGGCGCTGGTGCGCGAGCTGGGTCACGACGTGATCGACATCGCCGCCACCCGTGGCGAAGCGGTCGACGCCGTCGCCCGCAAGACCCCGGGCCTCGTTCTGGCCGACATCCAGCTGGCCGACGGCTCGTCGGGCATCGACGCGGTGAAGGACATCCTGGCCCGCCTCGACGTGCCGGTGATCTTCATCACCGCCTTCCCCGAACGCCTGCTGACCGGCGAGCGTCCGGAGCCGACCTTCCTGATCACCAAGCCGTTCCAGCCGGAGACGGTGAAGGCCGCCATCGGCCAGGCGCTGTTCTTCCATCCGCGCCGGACCCGCCAGGCGGCCTGACGCGCGAGGCTGAAAAAGACGAAGGCCCCGGCGAGCGATCGCCGGGGCCTTTTTCTTTGTCGAAAACGCGAAGACCTTAGTGGGCGGGCGCGGTCTTCTCGCCCGGGGTCTGCTTGGGCGCGGTCTGCACGGTCGTGCCCTGGGCGGCTTCGGCCGGGGTGTCGGCGCCGGTGTTGTGCTGGACCGAGGCCAAGTCGCCCGAGCGCATGCCCCAGGCCCCGAACAGGGCGATGGCCGCCAGCACGGTCGAGATCACCAGCACCCAGAAGATGTGGCGCCCCCAGCGGCCCTGGCGGGCGCGGGTGGCCTTCAGGGTGGGGCTGTGTTCGGTATTGATGTCGGTCGCCATGGGGACCTCCTGACTTAATTCGCGACGGTCCAGGCCGCGCCTTTCGAGGCGGCGTGGTCGGCGTCGAGCCAGGCGGTGGCGAAATGCTGGACGGTGCCGACCGCCAGCGCCATGCCCAGCACCGTCGCCAGGGCGAGCAGCCGCGAACTCCGGGCCTGCTTGCGTCGACGCTGGGTTTCGAAGACCAGTCCGCCATGCGCGGCTTCATAGGCGCGGATCATCACGTCGCTCCCCATTCGCCCGCGATGTCGCGGGTCGAAGAAACAACGTTCCGCACACAGCCATGTTCCAGCCGAGACGCTTGTCGAGAGGGCGGAATATCCGCTCGCCGAGGAGGCGAAAAATATTTCGGATTGTTGGGAACGCCGCCTGGGGGAGGTCGTTTACTCTTTGCGGAGGCGGCGACGCCCCCCCGACTTGAGGCTGGTGAAAGCCAGCCTGTCGCCTCCGCACCCCCCTTTTCTGTCATGCCTCAGGCGGACCGGACCACCGGCCCGCCTTTCTTCATGCGCGGTCCGATGGACCAGGGATCAGCGCTTGGGCGGCGCCTCGAGATCGATCCGCACGTCGGCGCGGCGGCGCAGGGGCCGGGCCTCGCCGTCACGGGTGATCGCGCCCGCGTCACCGGCGGCCGAGACCTCGAACGACACCTGGCGGAAGCCGACCTTGGCCAGGGCGGCGGTGACCTCGCTGGCGCGGCGTTGCGACAGGGCCAGATTGGCGTCGGGCGCGCCGACCGCGTCGGCCAGGCCCACCACGTGGACGTTCTTGGCCGTGCAGCCCTTAGCCAGGTCGGCCGCGCCGCGCAGCACCTGCCGGGCCTCGCGCGTGATCGCCGCGGAGTCGCGGTCGAAATAGATCGACACCGAGAAGTCGTCACAGGCGGCCGGCAAGGCCTCTATCTGCGATCGCGACTTGGGCCAGGGCCCGGTGGCGCACCCCGTCATCGTTGCTCCGATCGCCGCAGCCGCGATCCAGACGCCAGCCTTGTTCATGCGTAGCCCCTCTTCGTGAAACCCGCCGATCGCGAACATGCCAAAGGCGGCCGACGCGCGTCGACCGCCTTCGAAACCCTGTTGGACGACGCCGCCTCAGCGGGGGCTGCCGTCTTCCCAGAAATAACGACCGCTGCGCGAGTCGTAGTAGTAATACCGTCCGGCGCGCTCGTCATAGTACTGGCGACGATTGACGTTGGTGGCGCCGCAGCCGCCGTCTTCGCGACAGCCCTTCACGGCGCCCGCGGTGCCGCCGATGGCCGCGCCGATGGCCGCGCCCGTGCCTGCGTCGCCCGCGCCGACATTGTTGCCGATCACGGCGCCGGCGAGGGCGCCGAGGGCCGCGCCGCCGGCGGCGTTGCGTTCGGTGTTGCCGGTGGCGGTGCAGGCGCTGGCGAGCAGGCCGACGCCGACCAGGGCGATCATTGTGGTTTTCATCGTGGCTCTCCGTTCGAGCGTGTCCCGGCCAGTCAAACGGAGCACCACCACCGGAAGTTCCGGCGCGCCGCTCGACGGTCGGCTTGGGAACTCTGGGGGAACTCCGGGGGAACCCTGGCCAAGCGCCGCCGTTAGCTCCGGACGGCGGCCGTTCGGGACCGCGCCGTCGGGAGCCTCCATGCGCGTCGAACTGGTCGCCAACAGCGCCTCGGGATCGGTCGGACGGGACGGACCCGCCCAGGCCGAAGCCATTCTGGCCGAGCACGGCGTTGACGCCAGGGTCCATGCGCCGGCCGGCGGCGAGCTGGAGCCGTGCCTGAGCGAAGCCCTGGCCCGCAAGCCCGACGTGCTGTTCGTGCTGGCCGGCGACGGCACCGCCCGGGCGGCGGCCGAGATGGCCGGTCCCGACGGGCCGCTGATCGCGCCCCTGCCCGGCGGCACCATGAACATGCTGCCCCGCGCCCTCTATGGCGAGCGCGCCTGGCCCCAGGCCCTGAAGGCCTGCCTGACCCACGGCGAGGAAAAGATGATCTCTGGCGGCGAGGTGGCCGGCCGCCTGTTCTTCGTCGCCGCCATCCTCGGCAGTCCCGCCCTGTGGGCCGAGGCGCGCGAGGCCGCGCGCCAGGGTCGGGCGGACCTTGCGATCATGCGCGCCCAGCGGGCCCTGCGCCGCGCCTTCTCCAGCCGCCTGCGCTACGTGCTGGACGGCCGGCCCAAGGAGAAGGCCGAGGCCCTGACCCTGATGTGCCCCCTGGTCTCCAGCGGCATGGACGCCGACGAGCGGGCTCTGGAGGCCGCGGCCCTCGACCCGACCAACGCCCTCGACATCTTCCGCCTGGGCGTGAAGACGGTGACCGGCGACTGGCGCAACGACCCGGCGGTCAGCGTCCAGCGCTGCCGGATCGGCCGGGCCTGGGCCGGCGGGCGAATCCCCGCCATCCTCGACGGCGAGCCGGTGCGGCTGGACGATCACGTCTCGATCCGTTTCCGCCCCAAGGCCTTCCGCGCCCTGGCCCTGAAGGACGACGCGCCGTGAGCGCGTCCGCCTCGCCGGGACCCGTCTTCAAGATGGTCCAGGTCTCCGACGTCCACTTCGGCGGTGAGCACCCGCAGGCCGTCGAGGCGGCGGTCGAGTGCATCCATGCGGCCAGGCCCGACCTGGTGATCGGCGCCGGCGACCTGACCAAGGACGGCGCCCAGGTCGAGTTCGACGCCGCCCGCGCCTGGTTCGCGCGCCTGCCCCGGCCGCAGCTGCTGGCCCCGGGCAATCACGACACCCCGTTCAAGGGGCCGATCGAGATCCTGGAGCGGCTGGCGACGCCCTGGCGGCGCTACGAGGCGCGGTTCGGCGACGCAGATGGTCTTTCCTTCCGCGACGAGCGGGCGGCGGTGTTCACGCTCAATTCGGCGCGCGGCGCCCAGATCCGCTGGAACTGGTCGAAGGGAGCGGTGTCGCGCTCGCAGACCAGGGCGGTGACCCGTCGCCTGCAGGCCGAGCCGCTTGGCCGCCTGAAGGTGGTGGTCTGCCACCATCCGCTGATCGAGATGATGGGCGGGCCGATGACCGCCAAGGTGCGCGGCGGCGAGGTCGCGGCCCTGGCCTTCGCCGAGGCCGGGGCGGATCTCGTTTTGACCGGGCATATCCACGTCCCGTTCGTGCACGCCTATCCCTATGCCGGCGGCTGCACCCAGGCGGTGGGCTCGGGCACGCTGTCGGTGCGCGAGCGCGGCGTGCCGCCCAGCTTCAACATCATCGAGGCCGACGAGACCGAGATACGGATCACCGCCATGGCCTTCGAGCGCACCGGCTTCGTGGTCTGGCGCACCTGGGCGGTCAACCGTCGGCCCAACTGCAAAACCCCCTGAACGCAAGAAGGGCGGGACCTTGCGATCCCGCCCTTCTCGAGGTCGGCCCTCGATCGGTCGATTAGACCGGGTACTTCCAGGCTTCGCCCTGGCCTTGGGCCGCGGCGTACTGGGCGTCGGCGAACGCCCAGTTGGGCAGGGCGTCGAACCAGGCTTCCAGGAAGCCCTTACGGTTGTTCTGGTGGTCGAGGTAGTAGGCGTGCTCCCACACGTCGCAGACCAGCAGCGGGGTGACGCCCGGCTTGGTCATGGCGCCGTCGGCGTCGTGGGTCGAGATCAGCGACAGCTTGGCGCCTTCGGCGACCAGCCAGGCCCAGCCCGAACCGAAGTGGCCGACGCCCTCGGCGACGAACTTTTCCTTCAGGCCGGCCAGGCCGCCGAAGGTCTCGTCGATGGCCTTGGCCAGGGCTTCGCCCGGACCCTGGGTGTCGGCGCTCATGCAGTCCCAGAAGAAGGCGTGGTTCCAGGCCTGGGCGGCGTTGTTGAACACCTTGCCCGGGCCGGCGTCGGCGATGACGGCTTCCAGCGAGCGGGTGTCGCCTTCCGGCAGCAGGCCGTTCAGGGCGTTGACGTACGCCGCATGGTGCTTGTCGTGGTGGAAGTGCAGCGTGTTGGCCGAGATGGTCGGCTGAAGCGCCTCGTAGGCGTAGGGCAGGTCGGGCAGCTTGAACATGGTTGCTCCATGGCGAAACGCCCCCGGGAAATGGGCCGGGGGCGGTTGAAAGCTAGACGGCGGCGCGGAAAAAACTTCAGCGGAAGTTTCAGCGCCGGGGCGGTGGTTGTCTCGAAGCCATGAAGGCCTGGGCGACGGCCGCCGTGAAGGTCGGGTTCCTGAGCGCGAAGACTCCGGCCGCCAGGGCCGCGCCGATCGACAGGATCGGACGGTCCTTGACGATGTCGACGATGCGTTCGGCGAAGCCGTTCACTTCCGGCGTCGGAGTGTGGCGGACGCGCTTGGCCTCGGCTCGGTTGGCGGCGATCAGGCCGGCCACGGCGACGATGAAGGCCGTCACCGCGGCGACCACGGCGGCCGCGCCGGCGGGCGTCAGGAACGGGGCCAGCACCGCGAACAGCGCGAAGGCGGCGGCGAACACGCTCACGGCAGCGGCCGCGGCGATCGCCGCGGCCGCTGCCAGCGTCATCAGGGTCTTTTCGAAGATCACTTGTTGTGGCTGCGGCCGCCCGCGAGCAGGAGGCCCAGGAGAACGCCGACGCCGAGACCGGCGAGGGTGGCGGTGATCGGACGTTCGCGCACGCGCTCGGAGACGTACTTCTGGGCGTCTTCCAGCTGGGCGCCGGCGGTGTCGGTGTAGGTGCGGCTCTGGGCGCGCAGGGTGTCGAAGCCTTCGAGGAGGTTCTTCTCGAGGCGCTTGGCGGCGTCGGCGAAGCTGGCCTTCGCGGCCGAGGCGGCTTCGGCGAAGCTGCGTTCGGCGTGCTCGGCGGCCACGCCGGCGGCGGCCTGCGCCTTGTCGGCTTCTTTGAGAGCAGGATTCAAGGCGTTCGCGGGCATGATCTCGTCTCCGGTTCGCGGCAGGCTGTACGGGAATGCAGCATCAAGCTGCGCCCCGTCAACGCGGAGCCCGTGCGGCCAGTTCCCATCTTAGCGTCACCGCGAAAGCTTCACCACAGAAGATCGCGTGCGAACGCCCCAATACGGGGTGATCGCCGCTCGCGCGTGACGGGAAGGCGGTCTATGTTCGAATCATGGCGGACGCGGATGCAGAACGAGCATCGGATCAGGAGGCCCGTAGACTGCGGGCGGCGACGGCTCTGGCCGAAGCGTGGAAGGATGCCGACGACCCGCGTCTCTCGCGCCTGACCCGGCTGGCGGCGCGGCTGTTCGAAGCCCCCCGCGCGGCCCTGCTGCTGATCGAGGTCGATCACATCCGTCTGGCCGGACGCGTCGGCCACGCCAATCCGACGATTTCCCGACAGACGCCGCTGGCCGACATCGTGCTGCGCTGCAGCCGCTCGTCGCAGCACGCCGATGTGGCCGGCGGCGCAGCCTTCCTGGCCTGCGCGCCGCTGCGCGACCCTCGCGGCCTGGTGGTCGGCGTTCTGGCCGTCGAGGACGATGCGCCACGTGGCGAGGCTGCGCCGGACCTGCTCGAGGCGCTGTCCGAACTGGCCGACCTGGCGGTCGAGGAACTGATCCGCGGCGCCGACCAGGCGCGGGCCGAGGCCGAGCGCCTGCTCGACGGCGAACGCCTGGCCCTGGCCCTGACGGCCGCGCGCCTGGGCGAGTTCGAGTGGAACATCAAGACCGATCACCTGCGCATCAGCGAGCGGATGGCGCGGATCAGCGGGGTGCCCGCCGGCGAGATGCCGGCCGAGGAGGGCAAGGCCATCTGGCCCTATGTCCATCCCGACGACCGCGAGATGACCCGCGACGACCTGCGGGCGCAGCTGCACGAAGGCGGCCGCTACGAGGTGGAGTATCGCCGCGCCGCCAGTCCCGACGGTCGCGAACGCTGGAGCCGCGGCTGTGGGGTCATGGTGCTCGACGGCGAGGGCAAGCCTGATTTGCTGATCGGCGTGGTGCAGGACATCACCGACCAGCGCGAGGCCGACGAGCGGCGCGACAATCTGGTGGCCGAGCTCGACCACCGCATCAAGAACCTGCTGGCGGTGGTGCAGTCGGTGGCCGCCCAGTCGGCCCGCAAGAGCTCGTCGCTGGACGCCTTCCTCAAGACCTTCGCCGCGCGGCTGAAGTCGATGAGTTCGGCCCACGACCTGATCAGCGCCGCCCGCTGGCGCGGGGCCACCCTGGGCCGGATCGCCGCCGCCGAACTGGGCGGGCTGGCCCCCAACCAGACCCGCTGGGACGGGCCGGAACTGTTCCTGACGCCGCGTGCGGCGGCCGCCCTGTCGCTGGCCCTGCACGAACTGGCGGTCAATGCGGTGAAGTACGGCTCGCTGTCGACCGAGAGCGGCCGGGTCGAGATCGTCTGGCGCCGTTCGCCCGACGGCGGCTTCAGCCTGGAATGGCTGGAGACCGGCGGCCCGGTGACCAATCCGCCGACGACGCGCGGCTTCGGCGCCACCCTGGTCGAGGACGTGGTCGGCCGCGAGCTGGGCGGCGAGGCCAAGATCGACTACCGCCGCAGCGGGGTGTCGGCGATGATCCACGCCGCGCCGGCCGCCCTGGCCGACGGTCCCGAGCCGGAACCGGTCGAGGCCGAGCCCGAACGGATCGTCGAGACCATCGGCGGCGGCGACGAGAACTTCCGCGCCGGGGCCATCGCCGGCCTGAAGGTGCTGATCGTCGAGGACTCGCTGCTGCTGGCCATGGAGCTGGAAGCGGGCCTGGAGGACAGCGGCGTCGAGGTGGTCGGCTGCGCGGCCGAACTGGGCGAGGCCCTGGCGATGCTGGAGCAGGAGTTCGACGCGGCCGTGCTCGACGCCGACCTCAACGGCCAGTCGGTCGCCCCGGTGGCCGAGGTGCTGCGCAGGGAAGGCCGGCCGTTCGTGTTCGCCACGGGCTACGCCGACAAGGCCGCTCCGATGGGCTTCGACGCCCCGATCGTGCGCAAGCCCTACAACGTCCACCAGATCGCCCGGGCCCTGGCCTCGGTGACTGGGCGGGGGTGAAGGCGCATCCTTCTCCCCTTGCGGGAGAAGGTGTCGACGAAGTCGACGGATGAGGGGTCTCTCAAAACTCAGACGCCGCACCCTGTCTGACCGCCATCGCGGCGGACAGGACTTTCGACCCCTCACCCGACCTCCTTCGGAGGCCACCCTCTCCCGCAGGGGGAGAGGGGAACTATTTGCGGATCCGCATCAGGCATTCCTGCGCCACCGACGCCACCAGCTTGCCGTCGCGGCTGAACATCTGGCCGCGCACCAGGCCGCGGCCCTGCGAGGCGCTGGGGCTGTCCTGGGCGAACAGGGTCCAGTCGTTGAAGTCGAAGGGGTGGTGGAACCACATGGCGTGGTCGAGGCTGGCGGCCTGCAGGCCCGGCGTCGTCCAGACCAGGCCGTGCGGGCGCAGGGCGCTTTCCATGAAGGCCATGTCGGAAGCGTAGGCGAGCGCGGCCTGCTGCATGCGGATGTCCTCGCCCAGCGGGGCGACGGCGCGCATCCAGACCTGCTTTTCGCCCGACTTCTTTTCGGGCTTCACCGGGTTCTGCGGATCGATCCAGCGCAGGTCCACGGGGCGCGGGCGCTCCATGAAGGCCAGCATCTTGGGATGGATCTGATCGCCCAGGCTGCGCAGGTACTCGGCCTCGGTGGGCAGGGTTTCCGGCGCGGGCACATCCGGGGCCTCGAACTGGTGCTCCAGTCCGACTTCCGGCGTCTGGAACGAGGCGGCCAGGTTGAAGATCTGCTCGCCGTGCTGGATGGCGGCCACCCGGCGAGTGGTGAAGGTGCCGCCGTCGCGGGCCCGCTCGACCTCGTAGAGGACGGGAGCGTTCACGTCGCCCGGGCGGATGAAGTAGGCGTGCAGCGAGTGGCAGACGCGGTCGGGCACGGTCTTGTAGGCCGCGGTCAGGGCCTGGGCGATGACCAGGCCGCCGAAGATGCGCGGAAAGCCGTCATTGGGGCTGATCCCGCGGAACAGGTTCACCTCGATGGCTTCGAGGCTGAGGATTTCGGCGAGGTTCTCGGGCGTCTGCATGGTGCGCTGCGATAAGCTTCACGGATCGATAGGGCAAGGCTGCCCATAGCGTCAGCCTTGCGCCGCATGGTCGCGGCGCCCATGCTTTGCCCATGCCGCCTATCGTCCATCACCCCGCCTTCCGGGCCGAAATGCCGCCCGGGCACCGCTTTCCGATGGACAAGTTCTCGAAGCTGGCCAGCCTGCTGGAGGCCGAGGGGCTGGCGGGACCGGACGGTTTCCACAAGCCGGAGTTCGCGCCGCTCGAGGTCCTGCGCCTGGCGCATACGGAGGACTATGTGCGCGGCGTGGTCGAGCTTTCCCTGCCGCCCGACATCGTGCGCCGCATCGGCATGCCCAACAGCGACAGCGTGGCGACCCGGGCCCGCGCCGCCACCGGCGGCACCATCCTGGCCGCGCGCCTGGCGCTGGAGCATGGGATCGCCTGCAACACCGCCGGCGGCAGCCATCACGCCGAGGCCGGCTCCGGCGCGGGGTTCTGCGTGTTCAACGACGTGGCGGTGGCCGCGCGGCTGCTGCAGGCCGAGGGGCGGGTGAGCCAGGTGCTGGTCGTCGATCTCGACGTCCACCAGGGCGACGGCACGGCGCGGATCTTCGAGGGCGATCCCAGCGTCTTCACCTTCTCGATGCACGCCGAGAAGAACTTTCCCCACCGCAAGGCGACGAGCGATCTCGACGTCGAGCTGCCCGACGGGACGGACGATGGCGCCTATCTGGCGAGGCTGGACGCGATCCTGCCGGACCTGCTGGCGCGGGTGGATCCCGATCTCGTCTTCTTCAACGCCGGGGTCGATCCGCATGCGGACGACAAGCTGGGCCGGCTGTCGCTGACCAACGCGGGCATCGCCGCCCGCGAGGCGCGGGTGCTGGGGGCCTGCCTGTCGCGCGAGATCCCGGTAGTCGGGGTGATCGGCGGCGGCTACGACCCCGACCTCGACCGCCTGGCCGACCGCCACGCCATCCTGCACCGCACGGCCGCGGTTCTGGCTTCCACAAAAGAGAAAGGGCGGCCCGTCGCCGAGCCGCCCCTCCCTTACGCGTACTGAGCTTCAGAAGGCTTAGAAGGCCGTCTTGAGGCTGAGGATGGCCGAGCGCGGGGCGCCGATATAGGCGTAGGTGCGCCCGTAGCCGGCCGCGCCGTAGGTGGCGCTGGTCTGCGTGCCGGCCAGGTTGCCGTAGTAGAACTCGTCGAAGATGTTGTTCACGTTCAGCTGGATGTACGACTTCTTCCAGCCGTCGCCGCCCAGGTCGTAGCGGATGTCGGCGTCGAACACCGTGTAGCTGCTGACCTTCTGGTCGTTGACGTCGGTCATGTAGCGATCGCCGACGAACTTGCCCTGGAAGCCGACCTGGAACTTGCCGAAGTCGTAGGTCAGGCGGCCGCCGAAGGTCCACTTCGGGGTCTCGACCACCTGCTTGCCGGCCGTCTGGGCATAGCCCAGGGTGCTGCTGACATAGAGGTTGTCCTGCAGCTGGGCGTCCGTGTAGGCGACCGAGGCGTAGGCCGTCATCTTGTCGTCGACCTTCCACTCCACCTGGCCGTCGAAGCCGTTGATCTCGACGTCGCCGACGTTGCGGTCGATGTAGGTCGAGGTGTCGTTCGGGTCGATGGTGGTGACGATCCGGTTCTGGATCGCGGTGTGGTAGATGCTGGCGCTGGCCATCACCGCCGGGATGCGGAAGCGGTAGCCCAGCTCGATCGTCTGGCCGGTTTCCGGATCGGCGCTGCCCAGGGCGCCCGTCGTGGTCAGGGCGTACAGGTTGTCGACCTTCGGCGCCGACATCTGCTCCGAATAGCTGGCGTAGACGGTGTGGGCGTCGGCCAGCCTGTACGACAGGCCGATGTTCGGCAGCACCGCGTCATAGCTCTTCGAGGCCGAGAACGGCGAGAAGTAGGTCGTGCCGTTGACCACCACCTTGGAGGCCACCGCGCCGTCGGCCTTGGTCGAGGTCGAGGTCGGGCTCAGCGTGGTGCAGTAGGCGGTCGAGGACGAGCCGGCCAGCGAGTAGCAGAACTGGTTCAGTTCGCGCTCGAGGGTCGGGGCGCGCACGCCGATGTTGGCGATCAGGCGCTCGTCGAGGAATTCGCCGCGGTATTCGACGCTGAACTGCTTGAAGGTGGCCACCGAGGCGCGGTTGCGCTTCTGCACCACTTCGCCGTCGCCGTTCAGGATGGCCGTGCCGTAGCCGTCCTTGCCGCCGAACACGTCGTCGGGATTGCCGCTGCTGTCGAGCAGGCTGTACTCGCCGGTCTGGCGGGTGTGGGCCTCGTCCCAGGCGTAGGAGAAGCGGACGCGGTGGTGATCGGCGACGTCCCACACCAGCGAGCTGTTGACGTCATAGCGGCGGGTATTGGTGTTGCTGGGCGAATAGACCGTGACCGTGTCCAGCGTGTCGCCGTCGCCGTTCAGGTCGACGCCGCTGGAGGCGTTGCTCTTCAGGACGACGTTGGTCTCGGAGAGGTTGGTCGCGCCGCCGCCGTTGGCGAGGGTGTAGTTGAACGACGGGTCGATCGTCAGTTTCAGGTTGTCGAGCAGGGTGAAGCGCGACTGGCCGCGGATCGTGCCCGTGTTCGACGGGTTGATCTTGATCCCGTAGTAGCTGGTGTTGGCGGTGGCGGCGGTGTCCTTGGTCCCGGCGGTCGACGAGACGGCGGTGTAGGCCGTCGGATAGTCGTAGTCCGCGCCATAGACGGCGACGTCGGCGGGCAGCGAGGTGGTCGAGGTCGTGCCGCCCAGATTGGACAGATAGTCGCCGTAGTAGCTGTTGTTGCGGTTCTCGTTGTAGTTCACCGACAGGGCCACGAAGTCGCCCGGCTTGACCAGGTCCTGCTCGATGCGGGCGTTGAACTGCTTCTTCTCGAGGTCGCCGGCGCCCCTGAACTTGTCGTACTTCTGGTAGCTCAGCGAAGCCCAGGCGCGGGTGCCCAGCGGGCCGAACTCGCCGGTCTGCACCAGGCCGAAGACGCGGCGGTAGTTGTCGGTGCCGACGCCCGCCTTCATCACCACGCCGGCGTCCTTGGTCGCCTTCAGGGTGGTGTAGTTGATGACGCCGGCGGTCGACGAGGCCGTCACGGAGTCGGCGTCGGTCGAGCCGGTGTTGACGTTGGCCTGCGAGATGACCTCGGGGTCCATCTGCTGGTTCGAATAGATCGCGTAGTTGCCGCCGTCGTTCAGCGGCACGCCGTCGAGCAGGAAGCCGATGTGGGCGCCGTCCTGGCCGTGCAGGCGGATCGTGCCGCCCGACGAGCCGTACGGGTCGCTGTTCGAGAACACGACGCCGGGCACCAGGTTCAGCGACTGCAGGATGGTCTGGCCGTCGGCCTGACGCGACAGGAACTCGTTGGTGATCGTGTACTTCGCCTTCGGCGCCGTCTCGGCGACCATGGCGCCGTCGATGGTCTTGGGGCCGTTGGAGGCGGTGACGACGACGGCGTCGAGTTCCGTGGTGGCGGTGGATTGGGCGTAGGCGCCGGCGGCCGAAAGCAGGCCGCTGAACAGCGCCGTCGTGGCCAGACAGGCCAGCTTGGTCTTGTTCATCTCTAAGATTATCCCCTTGCCCGCGGCAACTTTTGCGAAGTGCAAAGTAAGTCCTTGCGGGATCGAGACTTTTAGAGACCGTAATTCAATGTTTGATGACGATATTCGAGCGAATATGGGGTCGAAAACCGGCGATATTGCTGCATAGATGATGCAAAAGAAACGGTTCGATATTTGCAGAAATAGGTAAGTATCAGTTTATTTCTAATCTATTCTATGGCGCTTAATATCGCGCCATGCCCCGCCGGGTTTGTGCCGGCGGAGCTACGCGGCGTTCATTCAGAAGCTCGGCGACAGCGAGCCGGCGACGATGACGAGCGGCAGGACGGCGAGCACCAGGCTGGCCAGCGAAGCGAAGGCGTTGTTCGAGAAGGTCATTGTTCTGATCCCTGAGTTTGTTTCCCGGCGCGACGTCCGCGTCCGGTGAAAAGGGGTATAGGCCGGGCGAGGGATGAACACCCGTTACCTATGCGTCATGACGCCGTTTTAAGAAACTATCTCGCGTGTAATGTGCATTACACGGGATTAATGTCGGCGCTAATTGGCAATTACTTGGATGATTATTGCTATCTTGGCCGGCGGCGACGTGGCGCCGTCTTGCGCCGCGCCGCCGCCTGGAGGGCGGATCAGTCCTCGGCCCCGGTCAGCAGGAAGTGGCCGCGCAGGGCCGCGATCGGGGCGGCGCGCTGTTCCTGCCAGGCCTCGACATGGACGTTGGCGATCCGCCGGCCGACCTTCTTGATCTGGGCGCGGGCGTAGGTCGTCAGCGGCCGGCCCGAGCGCAGGTACTCGATCGAGACGTCGATGGTGCGCGGCTGGCGTTTCAGGGTCTCGGCGATCGACAGCTGGGCCAGGGCGGTCATCTCCATGAACGCCCCCAGCACCCCGCCGTGGATGGCCGGCAGCATCGGGTTGCCGACGATGTCGGGGGAGAACGGCAGGATGGCGGTCATCTCGTCGCCGGCCAGTTCGGCGGTCATGCCGATGAACTTGGCGTAGGGGATGGCGCCGAGAACGGCGACCAGGCGGCTTTGAGCTTCGCTCATTGGCCGTCCTCCTTCTTGCTGGAGCCCTGCTTGCTCGAACCGGGCGGCTTGAGGTTGGCGCCCGCCTTCTTGCCGGCGCTGGAGTCGAGCATGAAGGCGGCCTGGGCGGCGGCGATCGGATCCTCCGGATCGGTCTCGTAGGCCACGGCCCGGACGAAGGCGACCGAGCGGGTCAGCTTGTAGCAGTGGGCGCGGGCCAGGATGTCCTTCCCCGGCTCGGCCGGTCGCATGTAGTCGATGCGCAGGTCCAGGGTGGCGATCGAGGTCCAGGTGCTCATCGCCGCGTGCACCGCTTGCCCCGAAGCGTGGTCGAGCAGGGTGGTCACCACCCCGCCGGCGATCACCCCGGTCTCCGGGTCGCCGACCAGCTCGGTGCGATAGGGGACCTTCAGCACGGCGACGCCGTCGCCGATGTCGAGGGTGGTGAAGCCCAGGGCCTTGGCCTGGGGACTGCCTTCGTTCATCGCCTTGGCGATGAGGCGGTGCTGCTCGTTCAGATCCGTCTCGCTCATGCCGCTCTCTGGTCTTGGAGGGATAGGCTTACAGGATCGCGCGTTGTCTTATCCAGCCGTGATCAAGCCGCAGGATCTTCTCTGTCCGAAGCCCGCCGGGCTCTACTGCCCGCCCGGCGACTTCTATATCGACCCGGTCCGCCCCGTGGACCGGGCGGTGATCACCCATGGGCATTCGGATCACGCCCGCGCGGGCCACGGGATGGTGGCGGCGACGCCGGAGACCCTGGCGATCATGGCCGAACGCTATGGCGAGGACTTCACCGGCCAGCGTCAGGCGGTTCCCTACGGCGAAAGCTTCACCCACAACGGCGTTGAGGTGACCCTGGTCCCCGCCGGCCACGTGCTGGGCTCGGCCCAGGCGGTGGTGCGCTGGAAGGGCCTGACCATCGTCGTCTCGGGCGATTACAAGCGCCGCCGCGATCCCACCTGCGCGCGGTTCGAGCCTGTGCCGTGCGACGTCTTCGTCACCGAGGCCACCTTCGGCCTGCCGGTCTTTCGCCACCCCGAAGACAGGGGCGAGATCGCCGCCCTGCTGAAATCGGTCGAGCAGTTTCCCGAGCGCGCCCACATCGTCGGCGCCTACGCCCTGGGCAAGGCCCAGCGGGTGATCAGCCTGCTGCGCGAGGCCGGCTGGGACCGGACGATCCATGTGCACGGCGCCATGGAGCGGCTGAACCGGCTCTACGAGGCCCACGGCGTCGATCTGGGCCCGCTGGCGCCGGCGACTACCGAGCGCGGCAAGACGGGCGACTTCGCGGGAAGCATCATCGTCGCTCCGCCCTCGGCCCTGGCGGACCGCTGGAGCCGGCGCTTTCCCGATCCGGTCGACTGCTTCGCCAGCGGCTGGATGCGGGTGCGGGCCCGCGCCCGGCAACGGGGCGTGGAGCTGCCGCTGATCATCTCCGACCACGCCGACTGGGACGAGCTGACCGACACCCTGGCCGAGCTGCGGCCCGGCGAGGTGTGGATCACCCACGGCCGCGAGGAGGCCCTGGAGCGCTGGTGCGCCCTGGAGGGCATCCCCGCCCGCGCCCTGCGCCTCGTCGGCTACGACGAGGACGACGGGGAATAGGGCGCCGGGATCAGGAGATCAGGTCGGGACCCGGCGGCGTGGCGTCGCTCTTGGCCTTCTTGCCGCCGCCGAACTTGTTGCGGAACCAGGTCACGAGGCCGCCGAAAGCGGCGATGATCAGCACGATCCCCTTCTTGCCGAAGGCGATCAGCAGGGCCAGCAGGCCGAACTTCTTGGCCGCGGCCACGCCCGCGCCGGCGGCGATCAGGCCGGCGACGCCGAACTCGGCGACCTTGTCCTCGCCCTGCTTGAAGTCGACATAGCGCGAGCCCTGGTCGAACTGGGCGGTGGCGGCGATGCGGCCGGCCATGGCGTGCAGCTCGGGCAGGGCCTCGGGCGCGGCCACGGCGTTGAGGCTGATGACGCCCTTCCGGCCCAGCACGCGGATGTCGTAGTTCAGAGAGTGGGCCTCGCCGCCACCGATCTCCAGGTCGCGGGCCCAGATCAGCACGTGCTTGCCGGCGTCGTAGCTCGGTCGCTCGGCCCAGCCGTTCAGGTGGATGGTCTTGTAGCCGGCCTTCTCGCGCGAGGCGTTCTCCTCGTCTTCGCCCTGGCGCAGATCGACCAGCAGCTTGTCGTAGTCGGTGGTCTTGGCGTCCTCGTCCGCGACATAGCCGACGTCCTGATAGGTGACGATGACGCCCCAGGACTCGTCGTCCAGCGGCTTGAAACGGGCCGGCAGGATCATGCCCAGCACGCCGTCGGCCACGTCCGGCGGGTTGCCCCAGCCCTCGGTCAGCACGCGGCGGGCGGCGGCGGCGTCGAGGAAGTAGAAGTCCGGACCCAGGTCCAGCGAGGCCTTGCCTTCGCTCAGCGCCACCTTGCCGGTGCGACGCGGCAGGCTGTCCTGCCAGCTGATGTCCGGCTTGCCTGCGACGACCTCGGGGTCGGCGGCCAGGGCGGTCGTGGGCAGGACGATCGCCGGCAGCAGGGCGGCGGGCAGGGCGACCGAGGCGACGGCCGCGGCGGTGGTCGTGAAATGACGCATGAATTGTTCCCCCGAACGTACTAGCGCTTAGCTATAGCTGGGCCGCGGGCGTCGGCAAGAGGGCGAGGGGGACCATGGCGAAGGGCATGATGCGGCTGGAAGCCGGCGAGGTGGTCACGACGCTGGATCACCTGCACGCGCGGATCTCCGAGCGGTTTCCGGCCTCCGGCCTGTCGCGGGTGTGCGCGCGGCTGACGGCGACGGCGCGGGAGACGGCCAGGCGCGCGCGGCGGCTGTCGCGACCCTATCTGGCCCTGCGTCTGCCGGTGGCGGCGATCGTCCTGGCGGCCCTGGCCCTGCCGACCTGGCTGATCGTCCGGACGGACTGGCTGGCCGGTCTTCGCGGGACTGACGTGCTGCACGCCGCCGAGGGCCTGGAGCCGGCGGTGAACCTGGCCCTGCTGTCGGCCGGCGCGGTGTGGTTCCTGCTGTCGCTGGAGGCCCGCTGGAAGCGCGCCCGCGTGCACAAGGCGCTGCACGAGCTGCGCTCCTTCGCCCACGTGGTCGACATGCACCAACTGACCAAGGACCCGACCCTGGTGATGGGTCCGCGCACGGCCTCCTCGCCGGCCCGCGAGATGAGCCGCTTCGAGCTGGCCCGCTATCTCGACTACTGCGCCGAGATGCTGGCCCTGACCGCCAAGCTGGCCGCCCTCTACGCCGGCGAGAACGACGACCCGGCGATCCTGGCGGCCGTCAACGACATCGAGACCCTGACCTCCGACCTCGGCCGCAAGATCTGGCAGAAGATCATGATCCTTGGTCAGCTCGATGAGGCGAAGGCCTGAGGCTCACACCACCTTGAACGTGCCCCGCGCCCTCGCCACCGGCTTGCCGTCGGCGAGGACCGTGGCCTCGGCGTAGCAGAGGCTCTTGCCGGGCTTGATGAAGTCGGTGTCAAACGCCAGCCATTGGCCAAGGCTCGGCGCGGCCAGATAGTCGACCCCCAGCGAGACGGTGACGAAGCCGTTGAAGGCCAGGCCCTCGCGGCGCATCCGAACGCCGCACGACAGGCCCATGGCGTTGTCGGCGAGGGCGGCGATCAGACCCCCGTGCGGCCCGCCGCGCGAATTGGCGTGGACCTCGCGCGCCTCCAGTCCCAGCACCCAGCGGTCGTCGCGAACGTCGGCATAGATCGGCTCCCAGGGCGCGGTCAGGGGGCTGGCGCGGGTGTGCGGGACGAAGGGTTCGGGCGGCTGGAACGTCATGGTCGTCTCCGAGGCCAGGCTCTCCATTGAAGTTAAACGAACGTTTGAATTGCATGCAAGCCGCGCCATGGCTTGAACCTGCGTCCGGGCGCGACATTCTCTTTCCATGCGCGCCTTCGCCCATCTTCTCGACCGCCTGTCGCTGACGGCCTCGCGCAACGCCAAGCTGACCCTGATCGAGGACTTCCTGCGCGGGACCGCCGATCCCGACCGCGGCTACGCCCTGGCGGCCCTGACCGGGGCGCTGTCGTTCGACGCCGCCAAGCCGGCCTTCATCCGCAAGGCCGTCGAGGCGCGGATGGACGCCCAGCTGTTCGCCTGGTCCTACGACTATGTCGGCGACCTGGCCGAGACCGTCGCCCTGGTCTGGCCCGCGCGGCCCGGCGCCAATCGCGAGCCTGAGCTGTCGGAGGTGGTCGAGGCGCTGAAGACGACCTCGCGCGCCCAGGCGCAAGCGTTGATCGAGGGCTGGCTCGACGCGCTGGACGCCGACGGTCGCTGGGCGCTGCTCAAGCTGATGACCGGCGGGCTGCGGGTGGGGGTGTCGTCGCGCCTGGCCAAGCAGGCCTGCGCCAATCTCGGCGGGGTGCCGATCGGCGAGATCGAGGAGGTCTGGCACGCGATCGAGCCGCCCTATGGCGACCTCTTCGCCTGGCTGGAGGGACGCTCTGAACGGCCTTCACCCAACGCCCCGGGACGTTTCAGGCCGGTGATGCTGGCCCAGGCCATCGACGAGGCGGTGGATTTCGAGAAGCTCAAGGCCGCCGACTACGCCGCAGAGTGGAAGTGGGACGGCATCCGCGTGCAGGCGGTCAGCGAGCGCGGCGAGCGGCGGCTCTACACCCGCACCGGCGACGACATCTCGGCGACCTTCCCCGACGTGCTCGACGCGCTGGACTTCGAGGGCGCGCTGGACGGCGAGCTGCTGGTCATGCGGGACGACGCGATCGCCAGCTTCGGCGACCTGCAGCAGCGGCTGAACCGCAAGACGGTGGATGCGAAGCTGATGGCCGCCTATCCGGCCGGGATCCGCGCCTACGACCTGCTGCTCGACGGCGAGGAGGATCTTCGGGCCCTGCCGTTCGTCGAGCGCCGCCAGCGCCTGGAGGCCTTCGTCGGCGGGCTGAAGACGTCGCGGATCGATCTCTCTCCGCTCCAGCCCTTCGAGACCTGGGAGGAGCTGGCCGCCCTGCGCGCCGATCCACCGGCCGGTGATCCGGCCATCGCCGAGGGCCTGATGCTCAAGCGCAGGGACAGTTCCTACGAGCCCGGCCGCCCCAAGGGGCCGTGGTTCAAGTGGAAGCGCGACCCGCACCTGGTCGACGCGGTGCTGATGTACGCCCAGCGCGGCCACGGCAAGCGGTCGAGCTTCTATTCCGACTACACCTTCGGCGTCTGGCGCGAGGACGAGACCGGCGAGCGCAAGCTGACCCCGGTGGGCAAGGCCTATTTCGGCTTCACCGACGAGGAGCTGAAACTGATCGACAAGTTCGTCCGCGATCACACGATCGAACGGTTCGGGCCGGTGCGCTCGGTGCGCGCCGACCTCGAGTTCGGCCTGGTGTTCGAGGTGGCGTTCGAAGGGTTGCAGCGCTCGACCCGGCACAAGTCGGGGGTGGCCATGCGTTTTCCCCGCATCAACCGCATCCGCTGGGACAAGCCAGCCAGGGAAGCGGACGAATTGACCACTCTGGAGCGGATGTTGGACTGACGGGTCCAGGATTCACCGATCCTTCGCCTATCGGGGATAGGCGAGGGGGCATGGTGAAGTTTCTAGACTCGCTTCTGCCCCACCTGCCGGCCAACGCCGACGAGCGCTACAGGCAGATCGTCATCCGCCTGGGCCTGACGGGCCTGCTCAGCTGGGCCCTGCATCTGGCCGGGCATGGAGACCTGATCCCCGCTTGGCTGGGCGTCAGCGCCCTGGTCCAAGGGCTGGAGTTCGTCGCCGTCCGGCCCTTCGCCAAGGGTCGCTTCCCGACCCGCAACGTCCGCTTCCACGCGGCCCTGGCCATGGTCGCCATGGCGGTGATGGCGCTCGCCCACGCCGCGGTGGTGACGCTGATCTGGACCAACGGGGCCATGCCGCTGGTGGTGATCAGCCTGCTGGTGCTGGCGGGCGACATGCTCAACAACGTCGCCTCGGGCGTCGACTGCCGGCCGATGTTCTATACCGGCGCCATCCCCTACGCCGTCAGCCTGGCGGCCATGCCGTTCTGGTTCTGGGGCGGCCAGCCGCACGGCATGATCCTGATCCTGGCGGTGACGGCGGTGTTCTTCCTGCTGGTCGTCCACGCCATCTGGAGCCGCGTGCACCAGGCTCGCCGCGCCGTGATGGCCGCCCGCGAGGAGGCCGACCGCCGCCGCATCCAGGCCGAGGACGCGGTAGCCGACCGCGCCGCCATGGCCGCCATCGTCAGCCACGAGCTGCGCACGCCGCTGTCGGCGATCCTGGCCGGGGCCCACCTGATCCGCGCCGGGGTCAATCCGGCCCAGACCGGCGTCACCGCCGACCTGATCGTCGACGCCGGCCAGCTGATGACCGGCCTGCTGACCGACATGCTCGACCAGGCCAAGATCGAGGCCCGGGCCATGAGCCTGGAGGCGCGCGACTTCGACCTGCTGGCGGCGATCCGCGACGCCACCCGCTTCTGGACCGCCGGCGCCAAGGCCAAGGGCCTGACCCTGCGCGAGCCGCCCGCCGAGCAGCCGGCTGTCTGGGTGCGGGGCGACCCGTTCCGCCTGCGCCAGATCCTCAACAACCTGCTTTCCAACGCCGTGAAGTTCACCGAGGAGGGGGCCATCACCCTGCGCCTGCTGGCGGCTCCGGCCGACGAGGGCTGGGTGAAGGTCGAGATCGAGGTGCAGGACAACGGCGCAGGCATCGCTCCGGACGCCATGGAGCGGCTGTTCACGCCCTACACCCAGGCCTCGCTGGAAACGGCCCGCACCTATGGCGGCACCGGCCTTGGGCTGACCGTCAGCCGGCAGCTGGCGCGGCTGATGGGCGGCGAGCTCGACGCGCGTCCGGGCGAGCCGAAGGGCGCGATCTTCCGCCTGACCCTGGCCCTGCCTCAGGGCGCCGAGGAGACCAAGGTCGCCGCCGCCAACGACCAGGGCGCGGCCCCGCCGGAGGTCACGGCCCTGCGGGTGCTGGCGGTCGACGACCACGAGGTGAACCGCCGCACTCTGGCCCTGGTGCTGGAGCCGCTGGGCGTGGTGCTGACCACGGCGCCGGACGGGCTGGAGGCGCTGAAGCGGCTGGAGGCCGAGCCCTTCGACGTGGTGCTGATGGACGTCAACATGCCCGGCCTCGACGGCCGTGAGGCCACGCGCCGCCTGCGGGCCGGCGACAGCGCCAACCGCGACGTGCCGGTGATCGGCTTCAGCGCCGGCGTCGCCGACGAGGAGGTTCAGGCCTGCCGCGCCGCGGGCATGACCGACTGGCTGGCCAAGCCGCTCGACATCGGCCGGCTGTACGAGGCGCTGGAGCGCGCCAGGGGCTAGAGGGGCGGTCTGGCTAGTGGGCCATGTCCGGCGCGCCGCCGCCGGGACCGGTCTGGAACAGCTTGCCCTTCTCGGTGACCAGCACGACCAGCAGGCCGGCCAGGCCGAAGCCGAAGAAGCCCAGGGTCAGCGGCCCGACCGTGCCGTCGAAAAGCTGGCCGATCATGAAGCCGCCCAGCGCCCCGCCGATGGTGGTGATGAAGCCCTGGATCGAGGCCGCTGCGCCGGCGATGTGGCCCAGCGGCTCCATGGCCACCGCGCCGAAGTTCGACATCACCAGGCCGAAGCAGAACATCATCGATCCCTGCAGCAGGGCGAAGGTCCAGACCGTCTCGTGGCCGGTGTGGGCGACGATCGCGTGGATCCCGGCGAAGGCGATGAAGCCCAGCAGCGCGCCGTGCGAGACCTTGCGCATGCCCAGCCGCTCGACGATGCGGGCGTTGACCAGCGAGGCCACGGCGATGCCGCCGGCGATCCCGGCGAAGATCAGGGTGAACCACTCGCCCGCCCTCAGGGCGTCGACGAACACCTGCTGGGCCGAGTTGATGAAGCCGAACAGGCCGGCCAGCACCAGGGTGGCGGCGATCGTGTAGCCGATGGCCGTCCGCTCGGTCAGGGCCTGGCGGAAGGCCGAGAGAATGGCCTTGGCCGAGATCGGCGTGCGGTCCTCCGGGTGCAGGGTCTCGGGCAGCTTCAGGGCCGTCCAGGCGATCACCGCGCCGCCGAACAGCGCCATGACGCCGAAGATCCAGCGCCAGGGCGCGACCAGCACGATGGCCTGGCCGATCGAGGGGGCCAGGATCGGCACGGCCAGGAAGACGATGAACGACAGCGACATGACCTGGGCCATGCGGCGGCCCGAATAGCAGTCGCGGACGATGGAGACGGCCAGCACCCGGGTGGCGGCGGCGCCGACGCCGGTCAGGGCCCGGGCGACCAGCAGCATCTCGAACGAGGTGGTCAGGGCGCAGGCCAGGCTGAACAGCACGTAGAGCGTCAGGCCGGCCAGCAGCACGGGCTTGCGGCCGTAGCGGTCGGCCAGCGAACCGTAGGCGATCTGGGCGACGCCGAAGCCCAGCAGGTAGGCGGTGATCACCCACTGGCGCTCGTTTTCGCCGGTCAGGCCCAGGCTGGCGCTGATCTGCGGCAGGGCCGGCAGCATGGAGTCGATGGCCAGGGCGTTGGTGGCCATCATCGCCGCGATCAGGGCGACGAACTGGATGAAGCCCATGCCCGGATGTGGCGAGGTTTGGCCCGAAGTTCGGGGGGCGGTGGCGGCGGTGGTGTCCCGGGGCATGACGCGATCTCTTCGGCCGTGAACGCGCGAGGCGCCGGCCGGCGCGAAACGCAACGCCCGGCATATAGGCCGCCTGGCGATGCGCGCCAATGGAGAGAGCGCTAGCGCGCCATCTGGAACTGGATGCTCACCGTCTGGCCCTCGCCGACCCGCGAGGCGCCCTCCTGCGACTGGCCGAGGCTGGCGACGCGCAGCAGGGGCTGCGACGCGGCCTGGCCCGGAGGTCCGTTACGCAGGGCGGCGAGCACCGGCTGGGCGCCGGTCAGGGCCTGGTGGAAGGCGGCCGAACGCGCCAGGGCCAGGGCCGCGGCCTGCTGGCCCTCGGCGGTGAAGGCGTCGAGATTGGTTTGGCTGACCACGTTGACGAGGGCCAGCTTGGCCTCGCCCTCGGGGCAGGCGGTCGAACTGGCGCCGCCATAGGCCAGGCAGGGCAGGCGCCTGGCGAGCGAGGCGGCGACCTCGCCGGCGATCTTGCGTCCGCCGGCCGACAGGTTGGCCGTGCCCGGCTCGAACAGCGCGTCGGCCGAGAACGACAGGGCGCCGCCGCTGGTGTCGCCCGCCAGGGGCGCGCCGGCGTCGCGCAGGTCGGCGTCGAGGAACCCCATCAGCGTGCGCTGGGCGTCGTCGGCGGCCACGGTGTTCGCCGCGCCCTGGGCCGGCGGGGCGTAGGAGAAGCAGCGACGGTCGCTTCCGGTCCCGCCGATCAGGCTTTCGGGTACGCACAGCACACGGGCCTTGTCGTCGACCTCGACGGTGGCCTCATGCGGGGTCAGGGCCGTGGCGGTCTGCAGCAGCGCGGCGGTCTGCGGATGCTTGGCCTCGGTCAGCGCCTTGGTCGACTGCCGATACTGCAGAGCGAAGTAGCTGAGCATGATGATGAAGATGAAGATCACCCCCACCATCATGTCGGTCATCGAGACGTAGTAGCTTTCGCCCTCTTCGAGGTCGGGCGTGCGGCGCCGGCGGGCGCGGGCCAGGCCCGCCATCAGGCCAGGCTCGATTCAGCGGGAACGGCGGCGGGGCGCGTCGCGGCGCCGGCGGTCAGGGCGGCCTCGATCCGCGACAGCACGGCCAGTTGCTCCAGCATGACCTTCTCGGGCGGGGCGAAGCGGACGCAGCCGTCCAGCTGGGCGAAGAAATGGGCTTCCAGCGCCTCGATCGCCTTGCGCCGGCGGCGCGCGGCCAGACGCAGGACGATCGAGCCCAGGACGCCGGCGATCGAGGTCCAGAACTTGGTCGCCGCCACGGCCAGCAGGTTCATCAGCGCCGTCTGCATGCCGGCGCCGCCCTGGCGCTGCATGGCGTCGACCGCCTCGGTCAGGGCCGCGACGATGCCCATGAAGGTGATGACCAGGCCGATGGCGACCAGCAGATTGGCCCACCATTCGAGGGTGCGGGCCGGGCCGTCGGCATGCTCGAAGGCGTCGATGGCGTGGATCGGCGCGGCCAGCCGCCCGTCGCCCGTTTCCGCCAACTGGCCGCGATAGGACGCCCAGCCGAGTTCCAGCGTCGGGTGGGCCGAGGCGCTCAGGCGCTTGTCGATCGCCGGGAAGGCGTCGGCGAAGGCCTTCTGGAGGTCCGCCCCGCGCAGCTCCGACAGCAGGTCGCTGCGGCGTCGCAGGTCGTCCTTCAGCGGCGCGTATTCGAAATGGCCCGACTGGAAGATCAGGCCGATCGCCAGCGCCAGGATCGCCCCGGCCATGATCAGGGCGGCGCTGGGCGCGCTGAAGACCGAGACGACGAAGCTCGTGACGGGATCGTGCATCTGCTCTCTCGCGCAATCGGAAGCCGCGGGTAGTACGGCGGTGCGGCGCCAATGCGGCGCAGCTCGACGGTGACGGCGGGCCTCAGGCCTCTGGTGGCCTCAAGCCTTTGGTGGAACGGGCTGCGCCGGGCCGTCTTCGGGCGCCGGGCGGGGCGCCTGGAGGGCTTCAACTCCCATGTGCTCGATCTGGTTCCTCAGGGCGTGCAACTGCTGCAGCGCCGCGGCGGTCTCGCCCCGGGCGATGCCGATCTGCTGGCGGCTGTAGTCGGCGTCGTTGGCCAGGGCGGCCAGGTTGACCCGGGTCTTGATCAGCTCCTGCTCGCGGTCGGCCATGCCCTGCTGCACCTGGATGCGCTTCTGGCGTTCTTCCGCGAGCTGGGCCTTCAGCATGGCGATCGTCGCCTGGGCGGCGATCGGCAGGCCGTCGGTCGGCGTGTGCATGAAGTCGACCGGGCGGCGCAGCAGCCAGAGCTTGACCAGGTCCTCGCGCGAAATGGCGCTGGGACCGGCGTCTTGTCGCTTGGCGCGGATGATCGCCTTGCCCAGCAGGCGGTCGCGGTCGGTGCCCAGGGCGTCGGCCAAGGCGTGGGCCTCGTCGGCGTGCTCTTCGGAGGTCACCTCGAAGATCGTCCGGACGATCTCGACCTCGGAGAAGCCGAGGTTGGCCAGCAGGGTGTCGATATAGGGCAGGCTGTAATAGGAGAGCTTGCGGCCGCTGGTGTTGAGGCCCCACAGCGTCCTAACCGACACCGGCGCGTGCAGGATGGGGGCGGTGAAGACCAGCTGCCCGCCCGGCTTGAGCACCAGGGCCGCGTGGATCAGCTCCATCTCGGCCGCGATGCTGATTTCCAGCGAGTCGCAGAACACCAGGGCGTCCAGCGTCGGCTCGCTCGACTTCAGGAAGGTTTCCAGCGGCTGGGCGACCACCTCGCCGGCCAGGCGGCCCAGCAGCGGCGTCGAGGTCGCCGCGTCGGCGCTGTTGACGAAGGTCACCGGCGAGCAGCCGTGATCGACCGCGAGATAGGCGAAATAGGGATCGCTTTCGCTGACCACGGCGCAGGTCGCGCCCGGCGCCAGGCCTTCGACAGCCTGGGTGAGAGCCCACTGGGTGGCGCGTTCGTGCCCCTTGCTGGCGATGACGCCGCCGTCGTCCAGGTGATAGTCGAAGCGCGGCTGGACCAGGTCGAACTGCAGGGCCTTGTCGCAGGCGCCGTCGTCGGCGCGGGCGCGGATCAGCGGCCAGACGGGTTCGACGCTGTCGGCGACGAACTTCTCGGGCACGCCCTGGTAGTCGAAGCGCTCGCAGAACGCGCTTTCGGCCGCCATCACCTGTTCGAGCAGGGCCGCCGGCGCCTTGGCGGCCACGCGCAGCTTGGGAATGGCCGACTCGTTGATCGGCGGCGTGGCGAGCAGGGCGGGGTCGAAGGCCTCGCCGGCATGGTTCAGCGCCTGGCCCAGATCGCTCGACAGGCTTTCGGTGCGGCCCACGAACGAGCAGTGGTCCACATAGGGCGCCATGGCGTGGCTGCAGGGGCCCTTGGGGAAGGTCGCCAGCATGCGCTCGACGAAGGTGGGGAAGTGGTCGGAAGCGGCGGCGCCGACGCCCGACTGACCCCATCCGAATTCCATTTCATGCAGCCAGAGCGACGCCAGCCAGCTGACCGGATGGCGTACGAAGCAGAACGACGCGGGCCTGGGCGAGAGCGCGCCGCCGGCGTTGGCTTGGGCGGGCGTCAGGTGAAGAGGGTAGAGGCGATCCTGGATCAGGCCCGCACGCCAAAGCACGTGCGAAACCCAATGGCCGCCCGTCCGGCCGATGTGGAAGAAAACTGAATTCGGAAGGACTACCGACAACGCTCATACGCTCCGTTTACTCTACCGGAGCTTTGCTATAGCGCCGGCGTCAAACTGGAGCTTAAATCTGCGTGTAGGTGCGCGCAACCTTGACTTCAAAAAGTGGGTGCGACGCGAGTGGCTCTCCTAGCCGTTGAAACCGCGGATCGCCTCGATGATCACGGCCTGGTCGGCCTCGGCCAGATACGGATGCATCGGCAGGGCCAGAACCGTCTGCGCCTTGGCCTCGGTCACCGGCAGGCCGCCCTCGCCGCGCGGGAAGGCGGCGTACGGGGCCTGCACGTGCATCGGCACCGGATAGTAGACGGCGGTCGGCACGCCCTTGGTCTTCAGGTGGGCGGCCAGGCCGTCGCGGTTCTCGTGCTCGATGACGTACTGGGCCCAGACCGAGACGCCGCCGTCGATGACGGCCGGCGTCGCCAGCACCGAGCCCTTCAGGCCCTCGGCGTAGCGCTCGGCCACGACCTGACGCAGGTCGATCTCTTCCTGGAAGATGGCCAGTTTCTCGATCAGGATCGCCGCCTGGATGGTGTCCAGGCGCGAGTTCATGCCGATGCGGGTGTTGAGGTACTTCGGGTCGTGGTCGAAGGTCTTGCCTTCGAGGTCCGGACCGACCGCCTTGCCGTGCACGCGGTAGCTGTCCATCAGGTCCCACAGCACCGGATCGTTGGTCAGCACCGCCCCGCCGTCGCCGTAGCAGCCCAGGGGCTTGGCCGGGAAGAAGCTGGTGGTGGCCACATCGGCCCAGTGCAGCGGATGCTTGCCGTCCAGGGTGCAGCCGAAGCCCTGGGCGCTGTCGGAGATCAATTTGAGACCTTCCCGGTCGCAGATCGCCTTGATGGCCGGATAGTCGGCCGGCTGGCCGAACAGGTCGACGGCGATGACCACCTTGGGGGTCAGCTCGCCCTTGGCCTTCACGCCGGCGATGGCGGCTTCCAGCTTGGCGGGATCGAGGTTGAAGGTGTCCGGGAGCACGTCGACGAACACCGGCGTGGCGCCGACCCACGGCACGACTTCCGGCGTCGCGGCGAAGGTGAAGGACGGGCAGAACACGGCGTCGCCCGCGCCCACGCCCCAGGCCATCAGCGGCAGTGCGATGGCGTCGGTGCCGTTGCCGCATGACAGGGCCAGCTTTGCCTGGCCGAAAGCGGCCAGCTGGGCTTCGAACTCGCGCACCTGCGGGCCCATGACATAGGCGCCGCTGTCCAGCACCTTGGCGATGGCGACATCGATCTTGTCGCGGATCCGGCGCTGCTGCGCGGCGAGGTCGATGAAGGGCATGCTCATGGGCGGGCTCTTAGAGGCGGGGCGGCTCGGTTTCGAGCCAATTGATGTAACCGACTGTTTCTCGGCTGTCTGTCCTGGGATCCTTCTCCCCTTGCGGGAGAAGGTGGCGGCCGAAGGTCGACGGATGAGGGGTCTCTCAGACATCGGACGCTTCACCCGGCCTCACCGTCTTTGCGGCGGAAGGCTCCGAGAGACCCCTCACCCGACCTCGCTGCGCGAGGCCACCCTCTCCCGCAAGGGGAGAGGGGCTATTGGAACGAACCTTCACCGCGCTTCGTTGACCGGCCGGCGCGGGGGCGCCATCGAGAGACCTATGAGCAAGCCCAGTACCGTACCCGCCGACCTCAACCTTCCGTCCATCGCCAACATCAAGGCCGACGAGACCATGTTCGGGCATTTCCTCGACTGGCTGGGCAAGGTGGCCGTCAATCTGGTCGTGGCCGCCCTCATCCTGTTCGTCACCTTCTGGGCGGCCGGCTGGCTGGCCGGGATGGCGAAGCGGGCTTTGAGCCGGGTGCATCGCACCAATCCCGACCCGACGCTGGAGAGCTTCGTCTCGTCGCTGGTGCGCTACGCGGTGGTCGCCATCGGCCTGGTAGCGGTGCTGCAGCAGCTGGGCGTGCAGGCGACCTCGATCATCGCTGTGCTGGGCGCGGCCTCGCTGGCCATCGGCCTGGCCTTGCAGGGCGCGCTGTCGAACGTGGCGGCCGGGGTGATGATCCTGCTGTTCCGTCCGTATCGCGTCGGCGACGTCATCGAGACGGCGACCCGCCAGGGCACGGTCAAGTCGCTCGACCTGCTGTTCACCGAGATCGCCACGCCCGACAACGTCAAGGTGATGATCCCCAACAGCAAGGTGTTCGGCGACGTCATCCTCAACTACTCGACCCACCGCAACCGCCGCGCCGACGTGCTGTTCAAGGTGCCGCTGAAGACCGACCTGGTGGTCGTGCTGCAGAAGATGCGCGAGCGGGCCGAGAGCGATCCCAGGGTGCGCAAGGACCCCGCGCCGATGATCGAGGTCGTCGACCTTTCCGAAGTGTTCGCCCAGGCCGCCATCCGCGTCTGGACGGCCAAGGAGGACTTCGGACCGGTCAAGACCGACCTGATGCTGGCCGCCCACCTGTGGGCCGAGGATCCGACGCGGGTGCTGCCGCCCCCGCGCCCGTCCAAGGCCCCGGACCCGTCGCCGGCCATGCCCGGCGACAAGGACCATCACCTGTTCAAGCTGAAAGCGCCGAGGAGAGGTCGGAAATCAGATCCGAGCAGTCCTCGATCCCCACCGAAAGCCGGATGAGGGTGTCGCTGATCCCCAGCGCCTTGCGCTGATCGGCCGGGATCGAGGCGTGGGTCATGATCGCCGGATGCTCGATCAGGCTCTCGACCCCGCCCAGGCTCTCGGCGAGCGTGAAGAGGCGCGTACGCTCCAGCATCCGGCGCGCCGTCGCCTCGTCGCCTTTGAGCTCCACCGAGATGATCCCGCCATAGCCGCCATGCATCTGGCGGCGGGCCAGGGCGTGCTGGGGATGGCTCTCCAGGCCCGGATAGATCACCCGCTCGATGTCCTTGCGGGTGGAAAGCCACTGGGCGATCTCCAGGGCGCTGTCGCAGGCGCGCTGCATGCGCAAAGCCAGGGTCTTGACCCCGCGCAAGGCCAGGAAGCTGTCGAACGGCCCCAGCACCGCGCCGACGGCGTTCTGCAGGAACTTCAGCTTGTCGATCAGTTCGGGGTTGTCGCCGACCACGGCCACGCCCGCGACCACGTCGGAGTGGCCGTTCAGGTACTTGGTGGCCGAGTGCATGACGATGTCGAAACCCAGCTCCAGCGGCCGCTGGACGTAGGGCGACGCGAAAGTGTTGTCGGCCACGGTGATCAGGCCGCGGCGCTTGGCCAGGGCCGCGATGGCCTCCAGGTCGGCCAGGCGCAGCATCGGGTTGGTGGGCGTCTCGACCCAGATCATCTTCGTCTCGGGCCGGATCGCCGCCTCTATGGCCGAGACGTCGGCCATGTCGACGAAGCTGAACGACAGGCCGGCCGAGCGCTTGCGGACCCGTTCGAACAGCCGGAACGAGCCGCCGTAGAGGTCGTCGCTGGCGATCACGTGGGCGCCGCTGTCGAGGATCTCCAGGATCGTCGAGGCCGCCGCCAGGCCCGAGGCGAAGGCGAAGCCGGCGCTCCCGCTCTCCAGGTCGGCGATCGACCGCTCGAAGGCGAAGCGGGTGGGGTTCTGGCTGCGGCTGTACTCGAAGCCCTTGTGCTCGCCCGGGCTCGACTGGACGTAGGTCGAGGTGGCGTAGATCGGCACCATGACGGCGCCCGTGCTGGGATCGGGGAACTGGCCGCCATGGATCGTGCGGGTGGCGAAGGCCAGGCGGTTCTTGCCGGGAATGTCGGTCATGCGCGCTCGTTGTCGGACGATGAAACTGGCGGCGTCTGCCGCGACGTCGCGCAAGGTCTATCGTCGTTACGCCAGAACATGAACCCCGTTCCGGCGCCCCCTTCAGGCGAACACGCGTGCGGCCGGGCGCACCCCCGGGGAGGGGGCGGCCCGGCGCATCGTCAACGCGGCGCGATGGGCGTCGGGTTCGGTCCGTTGGCGGCGTTGTAGTCGAGCTGGTTGTTGCCGTACGAGGTGATCGTCCCGGTGCCGACGAACAGGCCGGTGGCGTTGCCGAACACCTGGCTGCCGGCCAGCGTCACCAGGCCGCCGTCCGAATGGACGCCGGTGGCGTTGAAGCCGATCGTGGAGCCGGCCACCTCGAGGGTGGTGTTGGCGCCGACGATGCGCACCGCCGCCCGGGTGTTGTGCGACAGGTTGCTGTTGCGGAGCACCGCCTGGACCTTGCCGCTGGTGCCGCTGCTGTCGGCCCGGAAGCCGGCGCCGTTGCCGGTGATCTGGCTGTGATCGACCGACACCGCCACCGAGGTCGCGCCGGTGGGGACGATCAGCACGCCGGTACCGGTGGTCGCGCCGCCGTTGCCCGAGATCTGCGTGTTGACGATCGCCAGCTGCAGCGAGTTCGTGCCGGGCGCGGCGTAGACGCCGACGCCGCCGTTGGCGCCCGCGCGGAAGTCGTGGATCAGGCTGTTGCGGATCGTCACATTGGCGGCCGACAGGATGTTGACGCCATTGACGCCGGTGCCGACGCCCTCGATCTCGAGGCCGCTCAGCAGGACGATGTCGGTCGCCGCGGCGTTGACGTTGATGCCGCTGGTGCCCGAGACGAGCACGCCGGCCTCCAGGCCGTCGCAGATGATCGAGATCGACTTGGTGATCGTGACGCCGCCGAAGCCGCCGGGGTCGATGCAGTTGATCTCGCCGCCGGCGGCGGTCTTGGAGATTGCGCCCGCGAAGGTCTTGCAGGGGGCGGTTCGACTACAGGGATTGACGTCGTCGCCGACCCCCGAGACCCAGGTGCGGGTGGCTTGAGCGCTCGCGATCTGCGGCGCCGCGGCGATCCCCAGCGTGATCGCGGCCAAGAACAAGGCGAAGTTTTTCATTTGCGTTCCTAGCTCCTGAAGGCGCCAGTAAACGGCGGGCGCCACGCACTAACTCAACCGAAGCTAGCACGGGGAAAGCGCGCGCGCAGCAGCGTTGATAAGCTTAAGCATTTGTATCGATTCAATTTTAAATGGATCCAATAACACTGTTACGCGTTGCGTGAGCGCGACCTGCCATTCAGGTGCGCGAGGGGCGCAAGATGGCGGATCCTTGTTTCATCGTCGGTTGCCCTCGTTCGGGAACGACCTTGCTCAGCGTCCTGCTCGATCGGCATCCCGATCTGATCATCACGCCGGAGACGGCCTTCTATGACGAGATCGCGCCGCATCTGCCTTTGATCGCCCCAAAGGCGCTGAGGCGGCTGCTGGGCGGCTGGCGGCGATTGGCCGAACTGGGCCTGGAGCCCGAGGCGGTGATGGCGGCGCTGCCGGACGCCGTCGCCCGGCCGCCCGACGGGGCGGCGGTGTTCGGGGCCGTGCTGGAAGCTCGACGCCAGGCCAGCGGCAAGCCGCTGGTCGGCGAGAAGACGCCGCAGCACCTACGGCATGTCCCCCGGATCCTGGTCGATTTTCCGGCCGCCCGGGTCGTCTGCATGATGCGGGACGGGCGCGATGTCGCCTGTTCCTTGCGCGACATGCCTTGGTGGGGCGGCGGCGCCGTCGGCGGCGCGCGCCTGTGGCTGGAGGCCGAGGAGCAGTGCGGCGACCTGGAAGCGACCTATCCCGACCGCTTCATGAGCGTGGTCTACGAGGAGCTGGTGACGGCGCCCGACCGCGTGCTGTCGACCGTGATGGCCTTCCTTGGCCTGTCCTTCGATCCGCGCCAGCTCCGGGCCGAGACGCCCTCGGGCGTGGTGCTGCAACGGTCCCTGGCCTGGAAGGGCGAGGCGCTGAAGCCGGTGCGGCCCGTGCGTCGCGATCGGCTGGCCGCTTCGCCGCCGCAGGAGGTCGCCGAACTGGTCCGACTGATGGGGCCGGCCCTGCGTCGGCGAGGCTACGCCGTGACGGGCTCCGGAGCGCTGGCCGCACCCGCGGTCGCGTCCAGGAGGATCGAGCCGTCGGCCTCCCAGATCGGGATCAGGGCGAGCGTCAGGCTTCCGCAGGCCGATCGACCGGTCGAGAGGTCGAAAGCCACGGCGCAGGCCGGGCAGTGAAGCCGGCCGGCCCGCGCGCCGCCGTCCATCAGATCGACGCCGTAGTGCGGGCAACGGGAGTCCAGCGCCGCCAGCCGGCCGTCCTGGCGGGTCACCATGAGCCGACGCCCTTCCAGCTCGACCACGAGGCGGCCGCCTTCGGGCAGGTCGGCCGAGGCGGCGACCGCCACCGGCCCGGAGGCCGGCGCTGGCGAACGCACGACCGCGCGCGCGGGGGAGGGGGCGGGCGGCTGCGGCGTGGCGGGACCAAGGTTGTCCTCGCGTCTGACGTGCTCGACCGACTCCAGGTCGCCGGCCTCGATCGCCTTCGACGAGCGCCAGAACTCGCGGGCGTAGAAGGCCTCCGGGGCGAAGGTCGGGCGACCTGCATTGAGCCGCAGCGACACCGCCACGCGGGTGCGGTCGGTGACGTTCAGATGGGTCCCGTGCAGGATCTCCGGATCGAAGACCAGCATCTCGCCGGCGGCGAGGGGGACGAAGGTCGGCGGCGGCAGCGGCTGGCCGGCCTGGAGGTAGAGCGTCCGGCGGTCGCAGACCAGGCCCGCGGTCTCGACCTCGGGATAGAGCACCATGCCCGCCTCGGCCGGCACATCGACCATGGCCCACCAGATGTTGATCCCGTCGCGGGAGTGGCCCGTCCAGCTGTCGATATGCGGGCCGTGGGCCCACGCCGCCGGCGGATGGTGGCGGTGATAGCCGGCCGGGTCGTAGAGCGGATCCTTGGTCCGGCGCGCCTGGGCGATCGGACGCATCGCCGGACTGACCCGGCCGATGCCGGGGTTCTCGGCCCCGGCGGCCGTGCGGCGGGCCACTTCGTAGGGCAGGTTGATGCGCAGGATCAGATAGTCGTCGACATAGAAGTCCTGGTCCCAGCCGAGCACCGACCGGCCGACCCGCACGGCCATGCGCAGGAGGTCGGGCCGCAGGGCTTCGAGCACCCGGTCGCGGATCGCGCCGATGTCCCCGACCTCGATTTCCTCGTGCAGAACGCCCAGCCCTCGCTTGCGTAGTCGCTCGCCGGCGGTCGCGCCCCGAAGATCGCCTACCGCGGCGATGAGCTCATCGACGACCCGGGCGTGCAGGGAGCGCAGACCGGTCAGGTCCGTCTCGTTGCAGATCCGATGGAGCCCGGTCGATGAGGGTGGCGTCATGGGGATGTCCTTGGCGCTTCGCGGCGCTTTTTTGTTGTTCTACGACCTGGAAGAAACGCCTTACCCCGCCAAGGGTGACGGCTCTCATCCGGTTGATGTCGGGACGGGCTTCCTGGCGAGCCGTGGCGAAGGCCTCGGGCGCGCGGGCGCGGGTGATGACGGCGGCGATCGGGTCGGCCTCGCGCATCAGGTCGATGTCCCAGTCGCCCATGCCGGCCGTGGCGACCATCGCCTTGCCGCGTTCGTCGTAGGACAGGTGGATCGAGTGGGTCCCGAAGGCCAGGCACGGCAAGAAGGCGTGCAGACGATAGGTGACGTTCAGGCGGCAGCGGCGAAGCGCGGCGATGTAGCGGTCCACGGTGTCGAAATAGACGTGCGGCGTGTCGGGGAAGCCCGCCGCGAACTCCAGGTCGAGATAGTCGTGGCAAACCAGGCGCACGACGTTGCCGTATTCGGCGAGCAGGGCGTCGATCAGCCGCCGCACGTCGTTGGCCGTCCGCCATTGCAGCGACGGCGGCACGCTCATGCGCTGGGGATGGCGGATGGACAGCAGGACCTGGTCGTTCTGGGGCTCGGGCGCCGCGTTCTGCTCCATGAAGGTGGTCGGGCAGCCGGCCATTTCGACGCCCGCGGCGCCCAGCTCGGCCAGCAGCCGAGCCGAAGCGGTATCGCGGACCATGGCCACCTCGGCCTTGGCGGCGAGCTGGCGGATCACGGCCGGGGCCAGGGAATCGCTGCGCTCGGTCCGGTCCCCGGATTCGTCGTAGATCCGGCCGTGCGAGAGGCCGATCAGCATCAGCGGCTTGCGCAGAGCCTCCAGGGCGCGGGGGTCGACGGTGATCTGGCCGTTCTCGAACAGGTTGCCGCCGCCGACGATGACGCCGTCGGCGAAGCGGTTGATGTCGTAGACTTGGCTGGCCGTCAGGCCGCCGCGCCCGCCGGACGCGATCGCGGGGAGGTTGACCACCGACAGGTCGGTTCCGAACACGTCGAAAAGGAGGTCGAGGGTCGCGCGATTGATGAGATCGTTGCCGATATTCGGCGTTGCCGGGCGAATGCAAAAAAGAGTTGTCATACGCGCGATCTGCCTTTTGAGATTATGAAAATCCGGCGGGCGGTATAGGCGTCTGATCTCGGTTATTCTGCCGGTAAGGGGGCGGAACGACAATATGCGCCGATGGCGTCGAACGATTGATCGGCGTCGATAGGAAACGCAATCGATACAGTGAAGGTTCCACGTGCATGGAGACCTGTGTTTGACGCATATAAGGCTTACGGTGAGCATCCTCGCCAAGAACTCCGCACCGCGTCTCGAAAGGCTTCTCGCCGAGGTTGCGCTTTTCGCCGATCAGATCGTCGTCGGGGTCGATGTCGATTCAACCGACGGGTCCCTGGAGACGGCCTCGCGCTTCGCTGATGTCGTGTTCCGGTTCCGGCATGACGGGCAGATCTCGGCGGCCCGGATGATGATCTTCGACTATGCGACCGGCGACTGGATCCTGGTCATCGACGATGACGAGCGGCTGGAGGACGGCCTGGCGGCCCTGCTGCCCGAGCTGATGGCCGATCCGGCCGCCACCCATTTCTGGTTCGCCCGCAAATGGGTCGTGGACGAGCAGGAGGCGGCCTTCCTGTTCGTTCCGCCCTGGTATCCCGACTGGCAGTTGCGGCTGTTCCGCAACGACCGCAGCCTGGTCTGGAAGCCGAACCGTCCGCACAGCGGCTATCACGTGATGGGGCCGGGCCTCTACGAGCAGCGGGCCGCCCTGCTGCACTACGAGCCGGTGTGGTGTTCGCCCGAAGAACGTCAGGCCAAGATGGAGCGCTACCGCGCCTCGCATCCGCGCGGCGCCTGGGAGAGTCACTACGTGATCCCGGAAGGCCTGCCGACCCGTGTGTTCCCGGCTCCCGCCGAGCCGCCGGCGCCGGTGGAGAAGCCGGGAGACCCGGCCGAGCGGATCGTGCCGGAGGTGCTTCAAGCCGTCGCCGCCCAGCCCGGCTGGGGCGTCGAGGTGCTCGACGTCGACATGGTCGCCGCGACCCACCGCCGCCACGCCGTCGTCGCCATCGTGCGGGTGCGCAATACCGGAACCCTGGCCTGGTGGCCGGCCTGGGGCATCCGTTCGGCGTCGATCTACCTGACCTACCACCTGCGTGATCCGCAGGGGAAACTGCTGGCCTGGGAGCAGGAGCGCGCCCTGACCCTGACCGTGACCCCGCCGGGCGCGGAAGCGACCTTCGTCCACGTCTTCACCGCCCCGGAAATGCCCGGCGACTATCTGCTGGAGTGGGACATGGTCAGCGAGGGCGAGGTCTGGTTCGCCGAAAGCCAGCCCCGGCCGCCGGTCTACAGCCCGTTGCACGTGGTGTGACGGGCGGCGGTGGAGGCCTCAGGCCTCCAGCCGCAGGTGGTTCAGCAGGTCCACCCGGGTGATGACGCCAAGGAACTCCTCGCCATCGACCACCAGCGCCACCTCGTCGCGCTCGAAGACGTCCGGCAGGGCCTCGACGCCTTGATGGGCCTGCAGGGTGTTGATCCGGCGGGTCATGGCGTCGGCCACCGGGGTCTTGAAGCGGGCGCCGCGATGGTCGTCGCCGCCTTCGACGGCCGCCAGGATATCGCTCTCGTCGAGAATGCCCACCAGCTTGCCGTGATCGACCACCGGCAACTGGCTGATGTCGCTCGAACGCATGCGGTTGTAGGCGGTCAGCAGGGTGTCGTCCGGCCCGATGGCGATCACGCCGCCGTCGGCGTAGCGCTTGGCGATCAGGTCGCGCAGGTCGCCGTGCAGTTCGCGCTGGTCGAAGCCGTGAGCGGCCAGCCACATGTCGTTGAACATCTTGGTCAGGTATTTGGCGCCGGTGTCGCAGACCAGGGTGACCACCCGCTTCGGCTCGGTCTGCTCGCGGCAATAGCGCAGGGCCGCCGCCAGCAGGGTGCCCGACGACGAGCCGGCCAGCACGCCTTCCTTGCGCAGCAGCAGGCGGGCGGTGTCGACGCTTTCGCGGTCGCTGATGGAATAGGCCTTGGAGACCAGGTCCATCTGGGCGTTGTCGGGGATGAAGTCCTCGCCGATGCCCTCGACGATCCACGAGCCGGCCTCGCCGTAGGTTCCGGTGGCCACGTAGTCGCAGAGGATCGAGCCGACCGGATCGGCCAGCACCATCTTCGTCTTCGGCGACTGCTCGGCCATGTAGCGGCCCACGCCCGTCAGGGTGCCGCCCGAGCCGACCCCGACGACCACGGCGTCGACGTCGCCTTCCATCTGGGCGAGGATCTCCGGACCGGTGCCGAGGTAGTGGGCGCGCGGATTGGCCGGGTTCTCGAACTGGTTGGCGTAGATCGCCCCGGCGATCGACTGGGCCAGGGCCTGGGCCATGTCCTGGTAGTATTCGGGGTGGCCCTTGCCGACGTCGCTGCGGGTCAGGCGCACGTCCACGCCCATGGCCCGAAGATGCAGGATCTTCTCGCGCGCCATCTTGTCGGGAACGATCAGGATCAGCTTGTAGCCCTTCAGCGCCGCCACCTGGGCAAGGCCCAGGCCGGTGTTTCCGGCCGTGGCCTCGATGATCGTCCCGCCGGGCTTCAGCGAGCCGTCGGCCTCGGCCGCCTCGATCATCGAGCGGGCGACGCGGTCCTTGATCGAGCCGCCGGGGTTCTGGCTTTCCAGCTTCAGGAACAGACGGCAGGGGCCGGTGTCGAGGTTGCGCACCTCCAGCATCGGGGTGCGGCCGATCAGGTCGAGCGCGGAACCGGCGACCGGCGGGGGGGCGAATTTGGGGTCGTTCATGGCGCGACTCCGCGACAGGAAGAAAGGATATCCTGTCTAACGCGCAAAATCAGAAACGGGAAACGTCGTTCTTCAAGCTTGGCCGCGGGGCTCAGGCCCCAGCTTCAGGCTCCAGCTTCAAGCCCCACTGGCGGCCAGCCGGTCCATGCGCCATTCGAGGGCGAACTTGCGGCCGACGCCGGCGTCCTCGAACACCACCTTGCGGCGCTCGCCCTCGAGCTCGGGCGCGTTGTGGATCATCACGAACGGAAAGCCGTTGCTGGCCAGGAAGTTCTGCACGAAGCGGGAGAACCGCACGGCTTCCTCGGCGGAGGCCAGGCAGATGTCGACGGCGATATCGGCGGCTTTCATGGGCGCGCTCCTCGACGAGGTTTCCCGACCCTAACGCACGAGTTCGCGTTTGCGAACCACCTTCGCAGTTGCAAAAAAGAACGGCCCCGGACGAATCCGGGGCCGCGCCTTGTGAAATAAGGGTTTTTGGCCCTTACAAAATCGCCGGACTACAGGATGGCCCGAACTACAGGATGGCCCGAACTACAGGATGGATTGGCCGGTGCCGGCCCAGTCTTTCAGGAACTGTTCCAGGCCCTTGTCGGTCAGCGGGTGCTTGAAGAGGTCGGCGAACACCGCCGGCGGAATGGTGACGACGTCGGCGCCGACGATCGCGGCTTCCTTGACGTGGGCGACGTTGCGCACCGAGGCGGCCAGGATCTCGGTCTCGTAGCCGTAGTTGTCGTAGATCGTGCGGATGTCGCGGATCAGGTCCATGCCGTCGAAGCCGTAGTCGTCCAGGCGGCCGATGAACGGCGAGACGTAGGTCGCGCCGGCCTTGGCGGCCAGCAGGGCCTGGGTCGGCGAGAAGCACAGGGTGACGTTGGTGTTGACGCCTTCGTTGGCGAAGTGATTGCAGGCGATCAGGCCGTCGCGGGTCAGCGGCAACTTGATGACCACGTTCGGCGCGATGCCGGCCAGCTTCGTGCCTTCGGCGATCATGGCGTCGGCGGTGGTGGCGGCGACTTCGGCGCTGATCGGGCCGGGGACGAGGTCGCAGATCTCGGCGATCACCTCGAGCATCGGGCGGCCGGCCTTGGCGATCAGGGTCGGGTTGGTGGTGACGCCATCGACGAGGCCCGTGGCGGCGGCGTCGGCGATGACCTTGGTGTCGGTGCTGTCGAGGAAGATCTGCATGGCTCTGCGCGGGCCTTTTCTTGAAGGGATTTGCGGTCGGTTTAGCCCCTCGGGAACCGAGGCGCCAGGATTTCAGATCTCGCCGTCGGCCAGCTGGCGCAGATAGCGGTGGTAGCCGGTCTTGGGCGACGGGCCGGCCAGGGCCCGCAACTGGTCGGCGTCGATGAAGCCCATCTGGAAGGCCACCTCCTCGACGCAGCCGATCCGGAAGCCCTGGCGCAGCTCGATGGCGCGCACGTACTCGGAGGCTTCCATCAGGGAGTCGTGGGTGCCGGTGTCGAACCAGGCGTAGCCGCGGCCCAGGCGCTCGACCGTCAGGGTTCCGGCGTCGAGATAGGCGCGGTTGACGTCGGTGATCTCCAGCTCGCCGCGGGCCGAGGGCTTCAGCGACCGGGCGATGGCTGGAGCCAGGCCGTCATAGAAATAGAGGCCGGTGACGGCGTGGCGCGAGCGCGGCTTGGCCGGCTTTTCCTCGATGCTCAGCGCCTTGCCTTCGGGGCTGATCTCGACGACGCCGTAGCGCTGGGGATCGACGACCGTGTAGCCGAAGACGGTCGCGCCGGAGGGCCGTTGGGCCGCCGTCTGCAACAGGTCGGCGAAGCCGGCGCCGAAGAAGATGTTGTCGCCCAGCACCACGGCGCTGTCGGCGCCGTCGAGGAACTCTTCGCCCAGGATCAGGGCCTGGGCGATGCCTTCGGGCGCGGGCTGGGGCTTGTACTCGATGCGAAGGCCCAGCCGCGAGCCGTCGCCCAGCAGGCGGCGGAAGGACTCCTCGTCGTGCGGGTTAGTGACGATCAGCACCTCGCGCACCCCCGACAGCATCAGGGTGGTCAGCGAGTAGTAGATCATCGGCTTGTCGTAGACCGGCAGCAGCTGCTTGCTGACGGCCAGGGTCAGGGGCGCCAGGCGGCTGCCCGAGCCTCCGGCGAGGATGATGCCGCGTCTCATGCGTTCAGTCCCTCCGCGATGATCTGGTCGGCCGCGCGTTGCACGGCCGGCTCCCAGGGCTCGGCCCGCCAGCCGAACACCGCCGCCACCTTGCCGCTGTCGAGCGCGCCGTTCAAAGGGCGAGCGGCGGGTTCGGGAAAATCCCGCTTGGCGATCGGCGACAGCCGCGCCCGGGTTTGCGGGTCACGGGCCAGGGCGGCGGCGGCCAGGCCGTGGCGCGAGGTCGCGCCGGCGTTGGTGAAATGGAACAGGCCGAAGGCGTCGTCGCCGGCCGGCGACGAGGTCCAGCGAGGCGCGGCGGCGAGCAGGAACTCAGCCAGGGCGAGCGCGTCGGTCGGGCAGCCGTACTGGTCGGCGACCACCCGCAGCTCGTCGCGCGTGCGGCCCAGCTGCAGCATGGTGCGCACGAAGTTGCGGCCAAAGCGCGAGAACACCCACGAGATCCGCACCACCACGCCCTTGTTCCAGGCCAGGACGGCGGTCTCGCCGTCGCGCTTGGTGACGCCGTAGACCGACAGCGGGTTGGGCGCGTCGTCCTCGCGATAGGGGCGGTCGAGGGTTCCGTCGAACACGCAGTCGGTCGACAGATGCACCAGCGGCAGGTCGCGCGCCGCGCAGGCCCGGGCCATGGCGGCCGGCGCCAGGGCGTTGGCGGCGCGGGCGGCTTCCGGTTCGGCCTCGGCCTTGTCGACCAGGGTGAAGCCGGCGCAGTTGAGCACGAGGTCGCAGTCGGCCCCGGCGATGGCCGCCTCGATCGCGGCGAGGTCGGAAAGGTCGACGTCCTGGCGCGACAGGGGCGTCAGGGCGGCGCGGCCCGCCGCCTGGTCGATCATCGCCCGCGAGACCTGGCCGGTGGCGCCGAACTGCAGGATGCGGATCACGGGTTAACGCCCAGCCGCTGGCCGGCGAAGCCCTTGGCCTGGATGGTCTCCCACCAGGCGTCGTTGTCGAGATACCAGCGCACGGTGCGCTCCAGGCCTTCTTCGACGGTCATGGCCGGAGACCAGCCCAGCTCGCGCTGTAGCTTGCCCGCGTCGATGGCGTAGCGGCGGTCGTGGGCGGGGCGGTCGGTGACGTGGGTGATCAGGCTCTCGCGCGGCGTGTTGCCGGGACGGACGGCGTCGAGCACGGCGCAGATGGTGCGCACCAGGTCGATGTTGGCGCGCTCGGCGTCGCCGCCGATCAGGTAGGTCTCGCCCGGCGCGCCGGCTTCCAGCACCCGCAGCAGGGCGCCGGCGTGGTCCTCGACATGCAGCCAGTCGCGCACCTGTCGCCCGTCGCCGTAGACCGGGATGGGCCGGCCGGCCAGGGCGTTGAAGATCACCGTCGGGATCAGCTTTTCCGGATGCTGGCGCGGGCCGTAGTTGTTCGAGCACGAGGTGACGATCACCGGCAGGCCGTAGGTGCGGCCCCAGGCCCGAGCCAGCAGGTCGGACGAGGCCTTGCTCGACGAATAGGGCGAGGTGGGATCGACCGGCGAGCGCTCGTCGAAGGGCGGGTCCTCGGGGCCCAGAGCGCCGTAGACCTCGTCGGTGGAGACGTGGACGAAGCGGAAGCGGGCGGCGCGGTCGGCGGGCAGGCGGGCCAGGTGCGCGCGGGCGGCCTCCAGCAGCACGGCCGTGCCGACGATATTGGTGCGCACGAAGGCCAGCGGGCCGTCGATCGAGCGGTCGACGTGGGACTCGGCGGCCAGGTGCAGCACCGCGTCCGGGTCGTGGCGGGCGAAGATCGCGGCGACGGCCTGCGGGTCGGCGATGTCGGCCCGCTCGAAGGCATAGCCCGGGGCGTCCGCCACCTCGGCCAGGTTGGCGAGGTCGCCGGCATAGGTCAGGGCGTCGAGATTGACGACCGCGTGGCCGGCCTCCAGCGCCTTGCGCACCAGGGTCGAACCGATGAAGCCGGCGCCGCCGGTGATCAGGAGTTTCACGCCGGGTCTCCGGAAGCCGTCGGGAAGCGGGCGCCCAGCCGTTCGCGCAGGAAGGCCAGCAGGTCGCCGCCGGTGAACAGGAAGCCTTCCATGCCGGCTCGCCGCGCGGCCTCGACGTCGCTGTCGTTGTCGCCCACCAGCACGCAGTCCTCGGCCGAGAGGCCGTTTTCGGCCAGGCCGCGCAGGATCATGCCGGGATTGGGCTTGCGGTCGGGGTGGTCGTCGCGGCGATAGGCCTCGACGACGGCGTCCTTGTGGAACGGGCAGTGGTAGAAGGCGGCGATCTCTCCGCCCAGGCGCGCCAGTTCGGCCTGCATGTGGGCGTGCAGAGCGTGGACCGCGTCTTCGCCGTAATAGCCTCGAGCCACGCCGGACTGGTTGGTGACGACGATGCAGCGGACGTCGGCGGCGGTCAGGGCCGCGATCGCCTCGCGGGCGCCGGGGATCCACTCCAGATCGGCCGGATCGTGGACATAGCCCCGGTCGACGTTGAGGACGCCGTCGCGATCGAAGAAGACGGCCTTCAGTGGTTTCGGATCAAGCATCGCCTCACGCAATTACGCGACGGCCCCGCCTGTCACAAGCCGAGGGTTGCGCGGCGGCGGCCGACCGCTAGAAAACCCTCGACCCCATTGGAGAACCGCATGACCGTTCCGGCCCGCATCGTCCGCCTTCGCGATCAGCTCAAGGCCTGGGCGCTGAACGACGCCTTTCCTCTGTGGTGGAGCGTCGGGGCGGACCATGAGAAGGGCGGGTTCTTCGAGAAGATCGCTCTGGACGGGACGCCGGTCGAGGCCCCGCGCCGCGCCCGCGTGCAGCCCCGCCAGATCTATTCCTACGCCGCCGCCGGCGTGCTGGGCTGGGACGGCCCGTGGCGCGAGGCCCTGGCGCACGGCCTGGAGTTCTACCTGGCGCGCTATCGCCGCCCCGACGGCTTCTTCCGCACCCTGGTGGCTTCGGACGGCGCGCCGCTGGACGACAAGGTCGACCTCTATGATCAGGCCTTCGGCCTGTTCGGCCTGGCCATGGCCAGCCAGGCCCTGCCCGAGCGCGAGGATCTGCCGCGCATCGCCGTCGAACTGCGCGAAGCGCTGCGCGCGACGCTGAAGCACCCGATCGCCGGCTTCGAGGAAAGCGTTCCGCGCACCCTGCCGCTGCTGTCCAACCCGCACATGCACATGTTCGAGGCCTGCCTGGCCTGGGTCGAGGCGGGCGGTGACGCGGGGTGGCGGGCCCTGGCCGACGAGATCGCCGAACTGGCGCTCTCGAAGTTCATCGACCCCAAGAGCGGCGGCCTGCGCGAATATTATGACGGCGACTGGAACCCCGCCGACGGCGTGGCCGGCCGCATCGTCGAGCCCGGCCACCAGTTCGAGTGGGCCTGGTTGCTGCTGCGCTGGGGCGCGCTGGCGGGCCGCGAGGACGCCAAGGCCGCGGCCTTCCGGTTGATCGAGATCGGCAAGGGTCCGGGCGTCGATCCGGCCCGCGGCGTGGCGATCTTCGCCCTGCTGGACGACATGAGCGTGCACGACGCCGTCGCGCGCCTGTGGGCCCAGACCGAGTGGATCAAGGCCGGGGTGCTGGCCGCCCAGACGACCGGCGACGTCGCCTATCTGGAGACCGCCGCCGACGGCGCCGAGGCGCTGCTGAAGTATTTCGACGTCGCCGTGCCGGGGCTGTGGCGCGACAAGCTGCAGGCCGACGGGACCTTCGTGGACGAGCCGGCGCCGGCCAGCTCGTTCTATCACATCGTCTGCGCGATCCTGGAGCTGGACCGCGTGGTCACAGCCATGTCGTGACGAGCACGGTGGCGGCCTCGCCGGCCTTGACCAGGGTCGGCGAGTGCAGGTCGGCGCGGGCGCCGACGGCGAAGCTGTCGTTCTCGGCCTGAAGCACGCCGCCCAGCACCTGGATCGAACTGGCCGGCAGGCTGGCCGTGACCCCGGCCTCGAAGCGCCACAGCACGACCTCGGCCTTGGGCGAGCGGGTGACCGGCTGGCGCTCGACGCCGCCCGAGAAGGCGACGGCGTGGCGGTGGGCGATGTCGCGTCCGCTGGCCTTCAGCACATCGACCAGGGTCTTGACCGCCTGGGCGTCGTCGCGCCGGCAGACCAGCACCGCGTCGCTCTCGGCGACGATCAGCAGGTCCTGAACGCCGATGGCGCCCACGAACGGGCCGTTCGAGCGGACGAACACGCCCTTGGTGTCGATCAGGTGCACGTCGCCCGTGGCGGTGTTGCCCGAGGCGTCGCGGATCGAGGCCTCCCAGATCGCGTCCCAGGCCCCGAGGTCCGACCAGGTGAAGGCGGCCGGGGCGACCGCGGCCTTGGTCGTGCGCTCCATCACCGCGTAGTCGAGCGACTTCTTGGTGGTGGTGGCGAAGGCTTCGGGGTCGAGATAGAGGGTGATGCCCTCGCGCGCGCCCTTTTCGACGGCGCCGATCGCGCCGCTGCTGATGGTCGGCTCGTAGGCGTCGAGTTCTTCCAGCAGGGTCTTGGCGGAGAAGGCGAAGTTGCCGCTGTTCCAGTAGTAGCCTTCTTCGACATAGCGCTTGGCCGTCGCCAGGTCGGGCTTCTCGACGAAGGCGTCGATGGCCTTGACGCCGCTGGGCAGGGCCGCGCCGGGCTTGATGTAGCCGAAGCCGGTCGCCGGGCCGGTCGGTTGCACGCCGAAGGTGACGATCAGGCCGGTCTTGGCCGCCGAGATGGCGGTCATGGCCGCGTCGCGGAACACCTCGACCTCGGCGATGTGGTGGTCGGCGGCCAGCATCAGCACGACGCCGTCGGGCGACTGGGCCCGGACATAGGCCGCCGCCGCCGCGATGGCCGGCGCGGAGTCCCGGGCTTCCGGCTCGATGATCACCACCAGGTCGGCCCCGACCTCGCGGCCCTGGCGCTCGACCAGTTCGGCCATGTGACGACCGGTGACGACGACGATCTCGCGCGCGCCCGGCAGGTTGATCACCCGCAGGATGGTTTCCTGGAAGCTGGAGCGTTCACCGATCAGTTTCAGGAACTGCTTGGGCCGGTCCGCGCGTGAAGAGGGCCAAAGCCGCGTGCCCGATCCGCCGCAGAGAATTACCGGATAGATGGCGTCGACCAAGGATTCCCCCGAACTTCCACGCGGATACATTGCGCGGACTATATGACAATCCTCAGTCGGTCCACCGCGTTTGCCGGTCGTTAACCAGGGGCGGCGCGAGAAACTCTATACAGGCGTTTTAGCGCGCAATTCGGTCAGCCAGGCGTCAGCCGAAGCGTCTGACGGCATCCGCCAGTCGCCCCTGGGCGAAAGCGCGCCGCCCGACGAGATCTTCGGGCCGTTGGGCAGGGCCGAGCGCTTGAACTGGTTGTTGAAGAACCGGCGCAGGAAGAGCTCCAGCCATTTCTTGATTTCCTCCAGATCGTAGGCGCGCCGCGCGGCTTCCGGCAGGCCGACCGGCCAGGCGCCCTTGTCGGCGTCATGCCAGGCGCTCCAGGCCAGGAAGGCGATCTTGGACGGGGCCATGCCGTAGCGGGTCATGTAGTAGAGATTGAAGTCCTGCAGGGCGTAGGGGCCGACGAAGCTCTCGGTGGCCTGCACCGCCTCGCCCGGCACCAGCTCCGGCGAGATCTCGGTGGCCAGGATGTCGTCGAGCAGGGCGGTGGTCGCCGCATCAACGTCGCCGGAGTGCGAGACAAAGCGGATCAGATGCTGGATCAGCGTCTTGGGCACCCCGCTGTTGGGGTTGTAGTGGCTCATCTGGTCGCCGACGCCGTAGGTGCACCAGCCCAGGGCCAGCTCCGACAGGTCGCCGGTGCCCACCACCATGCCCTTGTGGTGGTTGGCCAGGCGGAACAGGTAGTCGGTGCGCAGGCCCGCCTGCACGTTCTCGAAGGTCACGTCGTAGACAGCTTCCCCTTTCGCGAAGGGGTGGTCCATGTCGGCCAGCATCTGCCGGGCCGCCGGGCGGATGTCGATCTCCTCGGCGGTGACGCCCATGGCCCGCATCAGCGCCCAAGCGTTGCTCTTGGTGCGGTCGGAGGTGGCGAAGCCGGGCAGGGTGTAGGCGCGGATGTCCGAGCGCGGCCGGCCCAGCTGGTCCATGGCCTTGGCGGCGACGATCAGGGCGTGGGTGGAGTCGAGGCCGCCCGAGATGCCGATCACCAGGCTCTTCGACCCCGTCGCCTCGATGCGGCGGGCCAGGCCCTGGACCTGGATGTTGTAGGCCTCGTAGCAGTTCTCGCGCAGCTTGGCGGGATCCGACGGCGTGAACGGGAAGCGCTCGATCGCCCGCGCCAGGGCCAGGTCTCCGGCCGGCGGCGCGAAGTCGAACGGGATCACCCGGAACGGAACCTTGGGCGGGGCCAGGGCCATGGCGTCGCCGAAGCTGCCCACCCGCATGCGCTCCTGGCGGATACGCTCGACGTCGACGTCGGCGAAGGTCCAGGTCGAGCCGGTGGCGAAGCGTTCGGTTTCGGCCAGCAGGGCGCCCATCTCGTGGATGTCGAGGTGGCCGTCCCAGGCGACGTCGGTCGAGCTCTCGCCCGCCCCGGCCGCAGAATAGACATAGGCCGCGATCGCCCGGGCCGACTGGCTGGCGCACAGCAGGCGGCGGGCCTCCGACTTGCCGATGGTGATGTTGCTGGCCGACAGGTTCAGCAGGATCTCGGCCCCGGCCAGGGCCTGGGCGGTGCTGGGCGGATTGGGCGTCCAGACGTCCTCGCAGATCTCGATCCCGACCGTGAACGGGCTCTCGCCGCCCGAACGAAGCAGGACGTCGGCGCCGAACGGAACGTCCTGGCCGGCCAGACGCAGGCTCCTGCCGGTCACCCCGGCGCCCGGCGTGAACCAGCGGCGCTCGTAGAACTCGCGGTAGTTGGGCAGGAAGCTCTTGGGAACGACGCCCAGCACCCGCCCGCCCTGGATGGCGACGGCGGTGTTGTAGAGCCGGCCGGCGTCGCGCAGCGGCGCGCCGACCACGAACAGCGGGGCGAGGCTCTTGCTCTCTTCGGCCAGGGTGGCGATCGCCGCCTCGACGGCGTCCAGCAGCACGTCCTGCTGCAGCAGGTCGTCGATGGAATAGCCGCTGAGGCCCAGTTCTGGGAAGGCGATGGCGGCCACGCCCTGGTCGTGCGCCTGGCGCACGAGGTCGAGCACGCTTTGCGCGTTCACGGCCGGGTCGGCCAGCTTCACCTTGGGGACGGCCGCGGCCACGCGAACGAAGCCGTGGCGATAGGGCGAGAAGAACGACGGGCTACCCAAGAGGCCGACCTTTCGAGGTTATGCTGAAAATGAGCATAAGTCTGGACCCTGCTATAGCCGTTCCGCCGGCCGTTGCATAGCGGCCGCAGCTTTCGGGCGTTGCGCCCGGGTTGCTTGACCCTGGCGGCCTCGCATGTCACGTGCGGGCCGCGCAGGCGCCCCCCGCCGTCCACAGACATATAAAGCCGAAGAGCCAGAGCCCCATGCCCGTCTCGCCGATCAAGATGGCCGACGCCATCCGCGTCCTTTCGATGGAGGCCGTGCACAAGGCCAAGTCGGGTCACCAGGGCATGCCGATGGGCATGGCCGACGTGGCCACCGTGCTGTTCAGCAAGTTCCTGAAGTTCGACGCGAGCAAGCCCGACTGGGCCGACCGCGATCGCTTCGTGCTGTCGGCCGGCCACGGCTCGATGCTGCTCTACTCCTTGCTTCACCTGACCGGCTACAAGGCCGTGACGATGAAGGAGATCGAGAACTTCCGTCAGTGGGGCTCGCTGACCCCGGGCCACCCCGAGGTGCACCACACCCCGGGCGTCGAGACCACCACCGGCCCGCTGGGCCAGGGTCTGGCCACCTCGGTCGGCATGGCGATGGCCGAAGCCCACCTGGCCGCTCGCTTCGGCGCTGACCTCGTCGATCACCGCACCTGGGTGATCGCCGGCGACGGTTGCCTGATGGAGGGCGTCAGCCATGAGGCCATCAGCCTGGCCGGCCGCCTGAAGCTGTCGAAGCTGACCGTGCTGTTCGACGACAACAACACCACCATCGATGGCGTGGCCACCATCTCCGAGACCGGCGACCAGGTCGCCCGCTTCAAGGCCGCCGGCTGGGCCGTGAAGGTCGTCGACGGCCACGACCACGGCAAGATCGCCGCCGCTCTGCGCTGGGCGACCAAGCAGGACCGCCCGACCATGATCGCGTGCAAGACGCTGATCTCGAAGGGCGCCGGTCCGAAGGAAGGCGACCCCCACAGCCACGGCTACACCCTGTTCGACAGCGAGATCGTCGCCGCCCGCGCCGCCATGGGCTGGGACGCCGCGCCGTTCACCGTGCCGGACGACATCGCCAAGGCCTGGAAGAGCGTCGGCCGCCGCGGCGCCCGCGTCCGCAAGGCCTGGGAAGCCGCCGTCGCCGCCTCGGACAAGGGCGCGGAACTGACCCGCGCCGTGAAGGGCCAGCTGCTGGCGAACGCCTTCGAGAAGCTCGAGGCCCACATCGCCGCCGCCGTCGAGAACAAGCCGGTCAACGCCACCCGCGTCCACTCGGGCTCGGCCCTGGACCAGTTGATCCCGGCCATCCCGGAAATGATCGGCGGCTCGGCCGACCTGACCGGCTCGAACAACACCCTGGTCAAGGGCATGGGCGCCTATGACACGCCCGACTACGCCGGCCGCTACGTCCACTACGGCGTGCGCGAGTTCGGCATGGCCGCGGCGATGAACGGCATGGCGCTGCACGGCGGCGTGATCCCCTATTCGGGCACCTTCCTGGCCTTCGCCGATTACAGCCGCGCGGCGATCCGCCTGGGCGCCCTGATGCAGGCCAAGGTCATCCACGTGATGACCCACGACTCCATCGGCCTGGGCGAAGACGGCCCGACCCACCAGCCGGTCGAGCAGGTGGCCAGCTTGCGCGCCATCCCCAACCTCCTGGTCTTCCGTCCGGCCGACGCCGTGGAAGCCGCCGAGGCCTGGCAGGTGGCCTTGCAGCAGAACACCACCCCGTCGGTGATGTGCCTGTCGCGCCAGAAGACCCCGCACGTGCGCACGTCGGCTGGTGAGAACCAGGTCGCCAAGGGCGCCTACGAGCTGCTGGCCGCCGACGGCGAAGCGGCCGTGACGATCTTCGCCACCGGCACCGAGGTCGGCCTGGCCGTCGCCGCCCGCGAGATCCTGCAAGGCCAGGGCAAGCCGACCCGGGTGGTCTCGGTTCCCTGCTGGGAGCTGTTCGACCAGCAGCCGGCGGCCTATCGCAAGGCGACGATCGGCGACGCTCCGGTGCGCGTGGCCGTCGAGGCCGGCATCCGCCAGGGCTGGGAACGCTTCATCGGCGAGGACGGCAAGTTCGTCGGCATGACGGGCTTCGGCGCCTCGGCCCCGTTCGAGCGCCTCTACAAGGAGTTCGGCATCACCGCCGAAGCCGTGGCCGCCGCCGCGGCCTGAAGCCTCTAGATGGTCGGGTGAGCGTCGTTTCCGGCGCTCACCCGTCGATCCATTCGACCTGCGCGTCCTCGAGCCTGGCGTAGCGCAGGGCGGCCAGGGACTGGGCCGCGAAGTGGTGGTTCTCGAGCCATGTCGCGACCTCGTTGATCGAGGCGAAGCCGGCGGCCTCTCCCCGTAGCGAAGTCTCCCACCCCCAGCGCGGACCCAGGGCCTGGGGCGCGCCGAACGGCTGGCGGGTTCCGTCCTGGCGGGCGATCGCCCCGGCCAGCGCCTGTTCGCCGCGCGCGGCGATCTCCGCGGCCACGGCCTGCGGGATCACGCCTCGGGCGACCTTGGAATTCAGCTCGGCCAGCATCCGCTGGCGCCAGACGACGTAGTCGATCTCGATCGGCCCGATGTGCGGCGCCAGGACCTCCGCGGCGATCAGCGTCGCCTCCAGCGAGAACGGCTGCTGGCCCAGGAAGTCGAAGCCGGCCGGACCGTGCGACGAGCCGATCTCGCGCTCGGGATCGGTGCCGTAGCTCGCGCCGGCGTTGGAGTCATGGTGCATCGAGGTGCCGATGCTCTTGGTGTGGCGACCGATGACGGCGATCGGGCGGTTGACGCAGGCGACCTCGCGGGCGAGGCCGGCGGCGACGCGATAGGTCACGTATTCGCCCAGGCGCTGGACCATGAACACGCCGGACATTTCTCGCCGGACGCGCTCGACCAGGTCGCGCTTGATGACGATGGCCGGGGTGTGGCGCACGTTGGCCGAGTGGATCATCCGGCGTCCGATCGTCGGGCCGTCCGCCAGTAGGACGGTGTCGCCGAAACTGGTCGGGTCGATCGAATTGGCCAGGGCCTCGCTCGGGAACGACGGCCAGTAGTAGCGCAGCCGGCTGCCGATGATCATCTCGGCGCGACTGTTGTCGGCGACGGCCTCGATCGTCTCGAAACGCGAGATCGTGGTCTGGTCGTCGTCGCCGAAGTGGCTGAGCCATTCGCCCCGGGCGTGCTGGTAGCCGAACTCGGCGTTGCGCCCGTAGTCCAGGCGGGCCGGCGGCCGCACCAGCTTGAGGTTCGGCGCGTCGAGGCTCTGCAGAAACGCCCAGGTTCCGTCGTCGGAGTGGTTGTCGCTGACGATGATCTCGACATCGTCGCCGCAGACCTCGAGCATGTAGGGAAGCGTCGTCCGCAGCGGCTCTTCGCCGTTCAGCGTCGGGATGACGATGGAGTGACGCGGCGCGCTTTGCGGCGCGCGCGGGCGCCGGCGGGCGACAACCTTGATCTTCGCCGTGATCAGGCCAAGGCGCGGCCCGCCTGGCGCGGGAGCGTCGAGCAGGCGCGAGTCCAGGTGCAGCGTCGTGATCGGGGCGGCGTCCGCGGCGGGGATCGTCGCTGTCAGCGTGCTGGGGCCGGCGGTGGTCACCTCGGCCTCGGCTATCACGCGGTCGCCCAGGCGCAGTCGCGCGCCCTGGCCCTCGCAGCCGGCGTGGGTGCCGACCTCGATGCTGATCTCGTGGTCCTGGCCGGGCGAGAGCGGAATGCGCAGTTGCGCCGTCTCCGAGGTCGTCCAGCGATAGGCCCCGAACTGGCTGGGGGCCGCGCCGCTCCAGCCGTCGCCGAAATAGGCGATACGGTCGATGTCGAGCGCGGTGCGGCCAGGCGTGCCGACGGCCGGTCCCCAGTGCGTCGCCAGGGCGGCGGCGGTTTCCTGCAGCATGGCGTCGGTCAGGGCGTCCGGCGCGGCGAGCGGCGCGTCGAAATATCCGGCCAGGCCATGGGCTAGCCAGTGATCGAGCTTGCGCCTCAGGACCTGCGCCAGCCAGCCGGGCGAGGCGGCCAGCTTGTCGGGATAGCTGTAGTGGAAGGCCAGCCAGGCGGCGTTGCCGTCGTCGAAGGCGTTCTGGCCCTCGAAGGCGGCGGGATCGCGCACGCCCTGGGCCGCCGCGAAGCGATTGAGGTGGCTGGCGCCCAGCGCATGCAGCGGCTTGCCCCAGAACAGGGCCTGCAGGCCCACGCTGGAGCTGACGGTCGCCACGCGGTCGACATGGCGGATGATGTTCTGGCCGGCGCCGGGAAGGGTCGACAGGCCGGGCGCCGAGACGAAGTTGGCGTGGCGGCGTTCGAAGAAGTCCCGTTCCGCGAGGGTGAACTTGCGGCAGTCGGGATGTTCGGTGGTGGTGATCGTGAAGTCCGCGGGCGCGTTCTCCAGCACCTCGAGCAGGGCGTGCGCCTGGGAGCGGAAGCGGCAGGCGGCGTCGTAGAAAAAGACCCCGTTCGTGTGCCCGGCGACCAGCAACACGGGGCGGCCGTCGGCCTTCAGGCGCGCGGCGGTCTCGACGGTGTTGTCCAGGGCGTCGAAGGCGCTGGCCAGGCCTCCGCGCAGCCGATGCAGCGCGGCGAGCGTCTCCGGGGCCGTGGTGCGGGCCGGCTCGGCCGCCTGGGCCATGGCCGACCAGCGATGGAAGCCTCGCGGATCGAGATAGTAGGTGAGCGGGAAGGGCGCCCGCGAGAAGACCGAGGTCTCCTTGTGCAGGATCAGGGCGCCGGGAAACAGCAGACGCAGGTGCGGGGCGGGCGCCCAGGTGACGATGACGTCCGGGGTGAAGTCCGCCAGGCAAGGGCGCAGGGCGTCGGCCAGCGCGTCGCGGGTCTCCAGGGCCAGGGCCAGTTCGGGGTCGTCTCCCGCCGTGGTCTCCGCGGCGGCGAGGGCGTCGAAGCGGCGTTGGAACAGAGTGTTGATGTCCAACTGCGGGTCGCGGAGCCGATCGAGGAGAGCGTCCTCGGCGACGGTGAACAGGGCCTGCTCAGGGACGGCGCAGTCGAGCGCGATCTGCGCAAAGCGATCGTGCACCAGCATGCGCGCGTCGCATCCGGCTTCGCGCAGGGCGAGCAACCACGAAGAATCTTTGTGAATATGCGGAGAACGCCACAGAAATGCCGCCTGATCGGTAACCGGGTCTTCGTAGAAGAGGACCCTCATGGAGTTCGGCATGGCTGGCCTTCCGAAGTTACAGCGGCGAGGCGACATAGCGGGCGGTGCAGGTGTTGTCACCTCGCCTCGCAGGGGGTGAAAGCCATTGCGCGGGCTCTGCGCGTCACCTATACAACCGCAAAGTTACGGCCGGTGAACTGATGAGCCAAAGCAATTCCCTTATTCGCGGGTTTAGTGATGCCGGCAGCGATATCCAAAAAGGTCTGAAATTATATAAGACCTGGGGGTTCTTGGCGTATCAGGATGTAGTTTCCAGGTACCGTAGATCTCTATTTGGCCCGCTTTGGATCTCGGCAGGCATGTTGACGACTGCCGCTGCGCTGGCATTGGTCTTTTCGACCATCTTCCATGTGCCGCTGACCGAGTTCTTGCCGTTCGTGGTGGCCGGTCTGGTCGTCTTCACGTTCATCGGCGTGCCCTTCACCGAGGGCGGCGACGTCTACTTGCAGGCGGCGAGCACCATCAAGGCCTACCCGCTTCCGTTCAGCTTCCACATCTTCCGCCTGGCGGCCCGCAGCCTGATCGTGTTTGGGCACAACCTGCTGGTCTTCGCGGCGGTGAAGCTGATCTTCAGCCACAACCTGCTGGTCAATCCGCAGGTGATCCTGGGCCTGTTCCTGGTCTCGGTGTTCGTGGCCGCGAGCAGCGTGGTGCTCGGCGTGATCGGCGCCCGCTTCAAGGACGTCCGGCTGCTGGTCCCCTATGTGTGGACCATCGTCTTCTATCTGACGCCGGTGATCTGGACGACCAAGTCGATCCACGACGCCCGCAGCTTCATCTACAAGTACAACCCCTTCTATTATCTGCTGGAGACCGTGCGCAATCCGCTCCTCGGCATCTACGTGCCCTGGAACATTTTCACGGTCGCCCTGCTTATCGACCTACTCGCCGTGGTGGCGGCCGTCGTGTCGCTGGCCATGTTCCGCAAACGCATCGCGCTCTGGGTATAATGCGAGACACTTCGACCATGGTCGCTCCCAAGGTTCTTCTCAGCGCCCGCGGCGTTCGGCTGACCTATCCCGTCTACACGATCCAGGCGAGTTCGCTGCGGAACACCGTGCTGAACCTCGCCACCGGCGGCCGCGTGCTGCGCGACGCCGGCAACGTGGTCCACATCCAGGCCCTGGACGGCGTCAGCTTCGACCTCTTCGAGGGCGACCGCCTCGGCCTTTATGGCCACAACGGTTCGGGCAAGACGACGCTGCTGAAGGTCCTGGCCGGCATCTACGAGCCGACCCACGGCGAGGTCGTCGCCCACGGCCGGGTCTCGTCGATGATCGAGATGGGCCACGGCATGGATCCCGACGCGACCGGCGTCGAGAACATCAAGATCATGGGCCGCTATCGCGGCTTCAACGGTCGCGAGATCAAGGCCAAGATCGACGAGATCGCCGAATTCGCCGACCTCGGCCCGTTCATCAACCTGCCGGTCCGCACCTATTCGGCCGGCATGACGATGCGCCTGCTGTTCGCCACCGGCACCTGCTTCGACCCGGACATCCTGATCCTGGACGAGTGGCTGGGCGCGGGCGACGCCTCCTTCATGGAGAAGGCCCAGCAGCGCATGGAGAACTTCGTGTCGCGCTCGCGGATGCTGGTGCTGGCTTCGCACAGCCACGACCTGCTGACCCGCGTCTGCAACAAGCTCTGCGTGCTGCACGCCGGTCGGGTGGTCTACTTCGGCGACCCCAAGGAATATTTCAGCAAGCTCTGAGCACCCTCCGGGGTCTGAAAACGAGGACGCCGCCGACATCCTGGATGTCGGCGGCGTTTTCGTTTCCGGACCGGCGGGGATCAGCCGCCGATGCCGTCGATGATCTCCTGCACGGCGGCGCTGACGCGTCGTGGATCGACGATGAAGTTGGCGTGGCCGGCGCGGCGGCTGCGGTCGCTGTCGGCCATGAAGCTTTCGCCGAAGACGTACGAGACGTCGAAGCCGCGGATCTGGGCCATGCTGGCCACGATGTACATGACGTAGTCCTGGTCGGCCAGGCAGACGACATGGCTGTCGGGGCTCATGAAGCAGCAGTTGTAGAGGCCCGCGCCTTCGGCCCCCAGCACGATCTTGGACTCGCGGAAGAGGCGGATCTCATCCTCGATCGAAAGCTTGTCGGGCGAGACCAGCTCGAAATCGTGCTCGTCGATCAGCACCTGGGCGATGACGTCGAAGTTCAGCATGTTGCGCCAGGTCGTACGGGCCTCGCGCGAGATGATGATGCGGCGGAACGGCGTGATCGGCTCGGGGCAGACCTTCGCGATCATCTCCGCATAGACTTCGGCGTACAGCGGCGTGAACACCGCCGGGAACAGCTTGGGGACCAGCAGTTCCTCGGCGACGTAGTCGTAGTCCGGATGCATCAGCACGATGCGCGAGCTGTCGACGCCGCAGATGTTGAGCATCTCGATCTGGTATTTCTTCAGATCGTGGGGCGCGAGCACGCAGTAGTCCGTGACGCCCAGGTGCTTCATCAGCTGGATGCGCGGGAAGCACTGCAGCAGGAAGTGCGAGTGGAAGGTGTGGACGATGGGGTGGAAGGTCAGGAGCAGGGCCTTGCCCTGGACCTCCCGTGTCGGCCGGCGCGGACGCGGCGGCGAGACGCCCGGCGCGCTCCGGTCGAAGTAGGGCGAGGCCTCGAAGCCGCCCGGCTCCTGGTATTCCTTGACGATCTCGTCCTCGCCGGTGGCGATGACGTAGGTCGAGTGGAAGCTGTCGCGGCTGCGGATGACGCGCCCGCCCTTGGCGCTCAGGATCACGTGGCGGACATCGATCATGTCCGAGATCTTCGACGCCTGCTCTTCGGGCAGAGCAGCGCTGGAGCTGATCACCGTCGGCGGACGCAGGTCCACCCGGTCGTGGGCCCGCACCAGGATTTCCTTCACGTCGTCGCGCCCGGCCTCGCCGGTGATCTCGGCGAGCGCGCGGATGCGATGCTGCACCTGGCGGTCGTCGTGCCAGTCGCCGAGCTCGAGCCCGCCGGCGTAGCCGGTCGCGACCACGACGCCGCGGAACTCTGCGGCCGGACCGTCGCCGTGCCAGTAGAAGCGCGTCATGCGACGGGCGTCGGGATTGATCTCGCCGAGCCGCTCGTGAAGGCGGGCGACGGCGCCAGCCTGGCCCGCGAAGAGATAGAAGGTCTCGGCCGTCGTCGCCGGCGACAGGGCCAGGAGGTCGCGGGCCATCGCCTCGTCGGCTTCGGTGCGGGCGCCGACGTCGAGGAAGGCGACGCAGCCCACGGGCTGCCCGCTGTGGCTCAGGCGTCCGGGCACCTCGACCGCCGGGGCGGTGATGAATTCCGAGGTGTTCAGCGCCAGCGCCTGGCGATCGTCGGCCATGGCGCCGGTGTCGCCGTCCAGGCGGTAGGCCGGTACGTTCTTGGTGTTCAGCAGGCCGATTTCGCCGATCTCGACGTCGCCGCCCGCGCCCAGGACGTAGGCTTCGGGGAACGGACGATGGCGGCCCTGATAGGTCAGTTGAAGGACGGTCGCGTGCACGACGGCGGCCAGGAACGTGTCCGCGTCGCGGCGGCCGTTCAGGGCGCTGGCGAACAGTACGTTGAAGTAGCCGTCCAGGCTGTCGTTGACGACGTAGCCGCTGAGCAGGCCGGTCGGCACGCCGGCCAGGAACTGGTCGAGCGACTTGTCGGCCGGCTTGGCCAGCTTGTAGGCCAGTTCGAACGACGACAGCTTCTGCTGGAACAGGGCGTCGGCCTCGGGGGCGTCCAGGCCGCGGAAGCCCGAAATGATCTCAGAAATATCCACGTCACTCCCCCTGTGCAGGGTTTCTGCGCGTCGCGGCCGCGCGTGTTTCGAGGAAGGGCGCGGTGATCTCGACCACCCCGCCCGCCTGCAGGTTGAGGATGCCCATTTCGAAACGGACCTTGCCGGCGTAGTCGTGATGCAGCGTGCGGCGGATGGGCAGCCAGGCATCGGACGGCGGCAGATTGAAGTTGTAGGCGTCCAGCACGACCTCGCCCTGGGGCGTGAGCGCCACGAGCCGCACGGCGACGTTGGCCGTGGCGTGCAGGCTGCGGAACTGCGCGCCGTACTGGAAGCCGCCGATGGCGCGGTAGCGGTCGACGACCTGATGGAAGGCCGCGACGAAGGGGCGCTCGATCTTGGTCGAGACCCGCAGCACCTCACCGGGCTTGGCCTCGATCGCGGCGTTGGCGGGATCGGTATGGGTCTTCCAGACGCTCTTGCGGTCGAAGCCCTTGTCGAAGGCGGTCTCCTTCAGCAGGCTTTCGGGTTTGTCGTCCACCGACAGCTTCAGGTTCTTGATCTGGCGTTCGGGATCGCCCTTCCAGGCCACCGCCAGGGCGGACGGCTCCAGATGCCGGTCGGACGGCGGCTGCTTGTGTTCGACCAGGATCTTGAAGGTCACCAGTCGCGGTCCGGCTGTCTCCACGACGCACAGCCGCCAGATGTCCAGGGGCGCGTCGAGAGACACCAGGGCGACGGTCATGCCGGCGGCGAAGCCGTGGCCGGGGGAGGTGGCCAGGCGCAGGCGGCCGTCTTCGGTCTGGCGCATGTCATTGGCCAGGGTGACGGCGAAAGTCGTCTTGGCGTCCCAGCGGAACGGATGGCGCAGGTCATGCTTGCGAGCGTACAGGGAGAGCAGCGTGGCCGCGGCCTTAGGTCTCAGCTGTCCGATCCGTTCGCCGAACCAGGCGCGGCCGTTGTCGCCCACGCCGTCGATGATGGCGCGCGCCATGTCGCCGTCGAGCGTTTCGGAATAGTGAGCAGTCAGCAGCGGCAAGTCCTTCGCCGCCTCGCCGACGACGCGACGCAGATCCGCCAGGGTCGTGGGGCGACGCAGGCTTCTGGAGAATATCGTGGCCGGCTTGGACGGGTTTCGAGCTGTCATGCGGGTTTCTGGCCTTCGCGCGGCGCGGCGCGTCTACTGTGAGCGCGCTTGAGTTTGTTGACGGGCGTATTGATGAGCGCGGCGGCCGCGCCGAGGAGCGCGCTCTTGAGGGCGGCCTTGCGCAGGGCGTCGGCCTCGAGCGGAGAGACGACGACGGCCAGCGAGGGGCGGACGAGAAACCGGGCCTGCTCGGAACCGTGTCTGGAGGCCTCGATCGCCAGCTTCAGGTCGCCGTGTTCCGGCCGCCAGCTTTCGACGCGCGCCAGGATCCAGACGTGGATCGGCAGGCGGCGGTCGATCAGCAGGACATGATCGCCCCGTTCCACCGCGTTCGCGGCCAGCCGGACGTTCACGCGGTGGAGATCGCCGATCGGATGGATGTCGTTGGCCAGGAACACGGCCTTGGAGGCCGCCGCCGAAACCGTCCTGGCGGGGTGCCCGGGGTTGGCCTCGACGACCGCGTGCAGCAGAACCTCAAGACCCGCCCGCGTCGGCGCGCCGCTCTCCATGATCGCCGCGGCAAGGGCTTGGGCGGCCTGGCCGTCCATCGAACTCGCCTTCAGGGACTCGACGAGCTCCCGGTCGGGCCGAGGCTCGTTGAGCGCGGCCGCGAGCGCTTCCAGCGGCGGTCGGCGATCGCCGTAGAGGCGACGCAGATCGCTCAGCCGGATCGAGCGGAGGCTGCTTACCGCCGTGTTCGCGCGCCGCTTCAGGTCCATGGCGATCATGGCGGGACCGCCTCAGCCGAGGGCGAAGGTGCGGGTCCACTCCACCATGCGCCCGATGCCGTCACGCGCGCTGACGGCCGGCTTCCATCCCAGGAGGGCCTGCGCCTTGGCGATGTTGGCGACGAACACGCGCTGGTCGCTCGGACGGGACGGCGTCTGCTCGTAGCGCAGCGGCACGCCGACATATTCCTCCAGCAGCGCGAACAGTTCGAGCAGCGAAAGGCTGTTGTCCATGCCGCCGCCGATGTTGAAGGCCTGACCCTGCGCCTTGTCGATGTTGGCGATCGCCGCGAAGTACAGGGTCTTCATGTCCTCGGCGTGGAGCACGTCGCGGACCTGCTTGCCGTTGCCGGCGATGGTGAACGGCGGGACGTTCGACGATCCGGCCTGCTCGACGGCCTTCTGGCAGAACCAGCCGACCCAGCCCTGGTCGGTCGTGGCGAACTGGCGGCCGCCGTACATCGACGAGTGGCGGAAGACGACCGTGCGGATCCCGAAGATCCGGTGGTAGTCGAGCATGTACTGGTCGGCGGCCCCCTTCGAGGCGCCGTAGGGCGAGTGGAACTCGAGGGGCGCGGTCTCGTCGAAGCCCAGCGGCAGCTCGGTCGGGTGATAGCGGGTGGCCCGCTCCTCGTAGGGCGTCCATTCGAGATCGCCGTAGACCTTGTTGGTCGAGGAGTAGATCACGATCGCTTCGGGCGCGTGCTGGCGGACGGCTTCAAGCAGGTTGAAGGTGCCGACGGTGTTGATCTCGAAGTCCTTGCGGGGACGATCGATCGACGTCGTCATGGCCACTTGGCCGGCCAGGTGGAAGACGGCGTCGGGGCGCACGCGCGAGACGACGTTCACGAGGTCCTCGGCGCTGCGGGTGTCGCCGTGCACGAACTCGAAGGGGCCAAATTGCTTGAGCCACTGCAGGTTCTCGGTCGAACCCGTGCGCGAGAGGTTGTCGAACACCCAGACCTGATGGCCGTCCTGAATGGCCTTGGACGCGAGGTTGCTTCCCAGGAAGCCGCACCCGCCGTTGACCAGAATCTTCATAGACGTGCACTCCGAGAGGGTTCGTACTGTGCGGTGAGCGCCATGCCGTCCGCCAGGGACGTTTTGGCGCTCCAGCCGAGAGTCTTGCGCGCGAGGTCCGCCACGCCCACGACGGACATCGGTTCGCCCGGACGATAGGGCTTGGCGCCCCAGTTCAGCACGCCATGGCCGCCCATGGCGTTGGCTGCGGCATCGCCCAGCGCCCGCAGCGTCACGGGCCGGCCCGAGGCGAGGTTGACGACGAGGCCGTCCTCGCCTGCGCCGTCGGCCATGGCCACGCAGGCCTCGGCGACGTCGCCGACATAGGTGTAGTCGCGGATCTGTTCGCCGGCGGTCAGGTCGAGCGCCACGCCGTCGCGCGCCGCCGCCATCACCTGCGGCACGAACTTATGGCTGCCCTCGAGCGGACCATACATGCCGAAGACCCGCGCGGCGACGAATCGTTGGCCCAGGGCCTTGGCGCGCTCGCGCGCCACGATCATGCCGGCCGCCTTGCTCGAACCATAGGCGCCGACCGGATTGAGCGGCGTCTTCTCGTCGATCGGGCCGTCGGCCAGACCGTATTCGTTGCTGGTGCCGATATGAACGAACTGTCCCAGCGCGGCGGCGGCCGAAGCCTCCACCAGCCGGGCGGTGAAGCCGACGTTGAAGGCCAGGGCCTCGGCGGTGTCGTTCTGGCGATAGTCCACGCCGTAGGCGGCGCAGTGGATGACCGCCTGAACGTCCAGATCGCCGATCACCTTCCGGAGGGCGTCGCGGTCGCTGCCGAAATCGAGGTCGATCGGCGAGGCGCTCGGGCAGAGCGCCTGCAGACGGTCCAGCACGCTGGTCGAGCGTGCTGCGGCGTGAACTCGCCACCCGGCGGCGGCCAGGGCGCCGCAGACGTGCGCGCCTAGGAAGCCGGAGGTCCCGGTGACGAGAACGCCGCGGCCCATCGGCCTTAGGCCTTCTGCCGGATGAGGCTGCCGATCTGATCGATCATGTAGTCGAGGTGGCCGGTGGTCAGGCCCGGATAGACGCCGATCCAGAAGGTGTCGTCGACGATGATGTTGGCGTTGGTCAGGTCGCCGACCACGCGGTACTCGCGGTCCTTCATGTAGGGCTGGCGGATCAGGTTGCCGCCGAACAGCAGGCGGGTGGCCACCTTGACGCTGTTGAGGTGCTTGACCAGCTCGTCGCGGGTGAACGGCGCGCCCTTGCGCACGGTCAGCAGGAAGCCGAACCACGACGGGTCGCTGTTGGGGGTGGCTTCCGGCAGGATGAGGAATTCCTCGAACTGCTTCAGGCCGGCCTTCAGGTAGTCGAAGTTGTCGCGGCGCGCCTTGATGAAGTCTTCGAGGTGATCCATCTGGGCCAGACCGACCGCCGCCTGCATGTCGGTGATCTTCAGGTTATAGCCCAGGTGCGAGTAGGTGTACTTGTGGTCGTAGCCGTAGGGCAGGTCGCCCAGCTGCCAGTCGAAGCGGCGCTTGCAGGTGTTGTCCATGCCCGGTTCGCACCAGCAGTCGCGGCCCCAGTCGCGGACGGCTTCCATCGCCCGGCGCACGGCCGGATCCGAGGTGAACACCGCGCCGCCTTCACCCATGGTGATGTGGTGGGCGGGGTAGAAGCTGACGGTGCCGACGTCGCCGAAGGTGCCGACGAGCTTGCCGTTGTAGGTGGCGCCCAGGGCGTCGCAGCAATCCTCGACGACCCACAGGTTGTGCTTCTCGGCCACCTTCATGACCGCGTCGAGGTCGAAGGGATTGCCCAGGGTGTGGGCCAGCATGATGGCCTTGGTCTTGGGCGAGATCGCTTCCTCGAGCTTGCTCATGTCCATGTTGTAGGTCGGGATGTCGATGTCGAGGAACACCGGCACCAGGCCGTTCTGCAGGCTGGGATTGACCGTGGTCGGGAAGCCGGTGGCGCAGGTGATGACCTCGTCGCCCGGCTTCAGCGCCCGCTCGCCGTGCATGTGCGAGGTCAGGCCCGTCAGGGCCACCAGGTTGGCCGACGAGCCCGAGTTCACCGTCTGCACGCCGCGGCGGATGCCCAGGAACTTGCTGAGCTTGGCCTCGAAGGCGGTGTTGAAGCGGCCGGTGGTCAGCCAGAAGTCCAGCGAGGAATCGACCAGCGAGACCATGTCGGTGTGGTCGTAGACCTTGCCGGCCACGGCCACGGCCGACTCGCCGGCCACGAAGGGCTTGGGCGCATGCGCGACGCGCGCGTACTCGGCGGTCAGCTCGAGGATCTGCTTGCGGAGCTCTTCGGCGGATTTGGGGGCGTCGGCCATCAAGTAAGTTCCTAGCGCGCCGCGATGGCGGCGAAATATTCCGAAATCTGGCGTTGCGACACCGCGACGAGGTCGTCTCCGCGGGCTTCGGCCTTGTACCACTCGACGGTCTTGGCGATCGTCTGGTCGAAGTCCCAGGTCGGCGCCCAGTTCAGCAGGCGGCGGGCCTTGGACGAGTCGAGCTTCAGGTACCCAGCCTCGTGCGGATGCTCGCCGGCGTCGACCGCCCAGCGGGCGCCGTCGCCCCAGGCCAGGCAGGTGGCTTCCACCACGTCCTTGACCGTCCGCTCGGAGCTGGCGTCGGGACCGAAGTTCCAGCCGTTGGCGAAGGTCTCGCCCTTGTCGCCGGCCAGTTCCTCGGCCAGGCGCAGATAGCCCGACAGCGGTTCGAGGACGTGCTGCCAGGGACGCACGGCCACCGGGTTGCGGATCGGTGTCGGGGCGCCGTCGAGGCAGTTGCGGATCAGGTCCGGCAGCAGGCGGTCGGCCGACCAGTCGCCGCCGCCGATCACGTTGCCAGCCCGGCCCGAGCCGACGTTGTTGCGCGACTTGGGCCCGAAGTACGAGCGGCGGAAGGCGCTGGCGACCAGCTCCGAGCAGCCCTTGCTGTTGCTGTAGGGGTCGTAGCCCCCCATCGCCTCGTCTTCGCGATAGCCCCAGAACCATTCGCGGTTCTCGTAGCACTTGTCGCTGGTGACCACGACGGTGGCCTGGACCGTCTCCTGGCGACGGGTCGCGTCGAGCAGGTGGACGGTGCCCATGACGTTGGTGGCGTAGGTGCCGACCGGGTCGGCGTAGGACAGGCGCACCAGCGGCTGGGCGGCCAGGTGCAGCACCACGTCAGCCTCGCTGCGCTTGAGCGCGGCCTCGAGGGCGGCCTGGTCGCGGATGTCGCCGATGGTCGACGACTGCAGGGCGCCGGCGTTCTCGACCGCCGCGAACAGCTGGGAGCCTTCCAGCGGCGGCAGGGCGAAGCCATGCACCAGGGCGCCGCGGCGCTGCAGCATCAGGCTGAGCCAGGAACCCTTGAAGCCGGTGTGGCCCGTCAGGAAGACGCGTTTACCCTGCCAGAACGACGCGTTCTCGTAGGTTTCTACCACGATTTCCACGGCGCCTTTCCGGACGCCCACAGGTCTTCGAGGGTGCGGCGGTCGCGCAGGGTGTCCATGCACTGCCAGAAGCCGTCGTGGAAGAAGGTCTCCAGCTGGCGCTCCGCGGCCAGGCCGCGCATCGGGCCCTGTTCCCAGACGGTGTCGTCGCCGTCGACGTAGTCGATGACCTTGGGCGACAGCACGAAGAAGCCGCCATTGATCCAGGCGCCGTCGCCGACCGGCTTTTCCTCGAAGGACTCGACCGTCGTGCCGTCGAGCGTCAGGGCGCCGAAGCGGCCGGGCGGGCGCACGCCCGTCAGGGTGGCCAGCTTGCCGTGCTTGCGGTGGAAGTCGACCAGGGCGGTGACGTCGATGTCGGCCACGCCGTCGCCGTAGGTGAGGCAGAAGGCCTCTTCGTCGGCGACGTGTTCGCGGACGCGCTTCAGGCGGCCGCCGGTCATCGACTCTGCGCCGGTTTCGATCAGGGTCACCCGCCACGGCTCGGCCGCGTTGCGGTGCACTTCCATGCTGTTCTTGGCGACGTCGAAGGTCACGTCCGAGGTATGCAGAAAGTAGTTCGCGAAGAACTCTTTGATTACATAACCCTTGTAGCCGAGGCAGACGATAAAGTCGTTGATGCCGTGTTGGCTATAGATCTTCATGATGTGCCAAAGAATAGGGCGCTCACCCACGCTCACCATTGGCTTTGGCTTGGTGTCGGTCTCCTCGCCGAGGCGAGACCCCAAGCCACCTGCCAGAATGATAGCCTTCATAAGCGCACGCCCCTATCGGACCGGTTGGCAAATCAGGCCGGGTCCTACCAGACCGTCGATAGCGCAATCAAGCGTCGTTTCCGAGGTTTCACGCCACTTTCACGTTCTCGACCAATCTTTGCGACTTTGGCGTCGATAGGTGTTTGCGCGAATGCGCCGCTATGTTAGCGGACGAAAGCCTCCGTCGCGACCGGAGAGGCGGCGGACGGAAGTTCGGTGGAGATCTCGGGATGGCTGTTCAAGGGTATTCGGATGTTCGAGGCGCGGCCCATTGGCCCGTTTCTATGGCCGAAGAGCTTGATCGCATTGGTCAATTCAAGAAGAAGGTCGCGATCATCAGGTTGTGGCCTGATCAAGCTGCCGCTGAACACGAAAGCATAGAGAGATTTCGCGCAGCCTGTAGCCTTATCGGCGTCGATGTCGTCGAAGTTGACCGCTTGGGCTTTATACTGAATGGTCCGCGCAGGAAGATTGCACAAGATGACGTCGATTTCGTCATCTCTCTTCATTATGAAACAGCGAAGACCTACGATTGCTTCTCGTGGGGCGCGCTGTGGAATCCTGTCGATTTCTACGTCGAGTGGGGGCTGAGTCCCTATCTCGACAATCAGTTGAGCCACGACGGCTACTTCGTGTGCGGATCGCCGGCTGTCGAGCGGATGATGCGGGGCGAGCTGGGCGACAGCTACGAGGGCACGCCCTTCGTGCAGGTCAATCACACGCTGTCGGGGCCGATCGTGCCGGCGCGGCTGCGCGACGATCGCCGGTTCGCCTACTGCGGCATCAACTGGGAACGGCTTTCCAAGTCGAAGGGACGGTTCGACGCGCTCCTCACCCGGCTCGACGAGCGCGGCGTGCTCGACATCTTCGGCCCCGAGGAAGTCCGCGGCGTGCGGGTCTGGGAAGGCTTCAAGGGCTACAAGTATTCCGTGCCCTTCGACGGCAAGACCCTGATCGAGGAACTGAGCCGCAGCGGCGCGGTGCTGGCCTTCTCGTCTCAGGCGCACATCCGCTCGGGCATCATGTCCAACCGCCTGTTCGAAGGCGCCGCCGCCGGCGCCCTGGTGTTCGCCGACCAGAACCCGTTCGTGTCGCGCTACTTCAAGGACGAGGTGGTCGAGGTTCCGCTCGGCGCCGACGGCCAGCTGGACGCGGGCTTCCTGGCGTCCGCGCTGGCCGACTTCAACGCCAATCCCGAGGCGGCCTTCGCCAAGGCCTCGGCGCTGCAGAACAAGTTCGTCGAGTTCTACGCGCTGCATCGGCAGCTGCTTGGCGCCTTCGCCGCCTACAAGACGGCTCGCGACGCCAAGGCCGAGAAGATCGCCGCGCTCAGCGTCGAGACGACGCCGACGCTCGACGCCGTCGTGCTGGCGCTCGACGAAAACGCGCCGCTGCCGCAGGACCTGCTGACGGATCTGGTCGCGCTGAAGGGCGTGCGCACCAAGGTCACCCTGGTCACGCGCGCCTCGCCGGCTGGCCCCCGCGCCTTCGATTTCCTACCTGAAGGCGCGATCGAACTGGTGTCGGCGCCGATGGCTATCGGCGACAGCCCCAACGCCATCGGCTTCGTGCTCGCCGAGGTCCTCGAAGGCCTCGAGGGCGACTATGTGAGCGTCTTCCTGGGCCACGAGCGGGTGTTCGCCGACTATGGCCTGCGGCTCACGCAAGCCCTGGCTGAAGGCGACGCGGACGCGGTCCGCACGGGCGTGGTCATTCGCCACTACGACCCGGCCCAGCGCCTGTTCGAGGGCTCCGAATACGCCGACTATGCCCGCCCCGTGGGCAAGCGGCCGGTTCCGCTGCTCACCCTGGCCAACTTCATGTTCCGGCGTAAGGCCCTGATCAAGGCCAGCGGCGCGTTCCAGTTCATGGCCTGGTCGGGCATGCAGGCCTACCTGCAAGAAAAGTTCGCCAAGCCGGCCGTCGTTGACGCCCCGCTGTGCTCGGCGGATCTCAAGCTTTACGAGCGTCTGCGTTCGATCGGCCAGCAGCCCTACGAGGCCGGCAAGGCCGTGGCCGTGCTGGGCCGCTACACCACGCCGACCGTCAAGGCCCTGGCCGAGGCGGCGCCGGCCGGCATGCCGATCACCGCGGCGGCGATCGCCGCGCTTCCGGAGCAGGAGCGTCGCGACATCATCGTCAGCCTGCTCAAGACGTTGCCGCTCCCGCCTTGGATCATCAGAGGCGGCGGCAAGATCATCCGTTTGGTCATGGGCATCCGTCGACCCAAGCGTTAAGCCCGGCCCTGAAAGCCGACCTATTCGACCCAATCTCTAATCAGGCATATACATGGCTCGTTCAGCGATCATTTCCGGCGTGACCGGCCAAGACGGTACGTTCCTGGCCGAACTTCTGCTGCAAAAGGGGTACACGGTTCACGGCTTCCGTCGTCGCAGCTCGTGGTACAACGAGTTCCGCATCGAGAAGCTGCGCAACAATCCCGAGTACAACGACCGCTTCATCCTGCACTACGGCGACCTGACCGACTCCTCGTCGATCATGCGTCTGGTGGCCGATGTGCAGCCCGACGAGATCTATAACCTGGCCGCCCAGAGCCACGTGTCGGTCAGCTTCGAGACCCCGGAATACACCGCCAACGCCGACGGCGTCGGCGCCCTGCGCTTCCTCGAAGCCATCCGCACCATGAAGCTGGAGAACAAGACCCGCTTCTACCAGGCCTCGACCTCGGAGCTGTACGGTCTGGTCCAGCAGGTGCCGCAGACGGAAAAGACCCCGTTCTATCCGCGCAGCCCCTACGCCGTGGCCAAGCTCTACGCCTACTGGCTGACGGTGAACTACCGCGAGGGCTTCAACATTTTCGGGTCGAACGGCATCCTGTTCAACCACGAGAGCCCGGTGCGCGGCGAGACCTTCGTCACCCGCAAGATCACCCGCTCGGTGGCCCTGATCGCCGAAGGCGTCGACACCGTCCTGACCCTGGGCAACCTCGACGCTCGCCGTGACTGGGGCCACGCCCGCGACTTCGTCGAGGGCATGTGGCGCATCCTGCAGCACAACGAGGCCGACGACTTCGTCCTGGCCACCGGCGAAACCCACTCGGTCCGTCACTTCGTCACCCTGGCCTTCCAGGCGGCGGGCATCGACGTGGTCTGGGAAGGCGAGGGCGTCGACGAGATCGGCCGCTGCGCCAAGACCGGCAAGCTGCTGACCCAGGTCTCGACCAAGCTGTTCCGCCCGGCCGAGGTCGAGCTGCTGATCGGCGACGCGACCAAGGCCAAGGAAAAGCTCGGCTGGACGGCCACCACCAGCCTGCAGGAACTGGTCACCGAGATGGTCGAGGCCGATCGCGCCCGCTATCGTGACGGCTCGCTGCACTGGAACCACCAAGGCATCGTCGGCTAACGACCAGCGGATACGTGTAAGTCATGAGCGATCAGCAGATTGATTTGAGCGCTGAGCGCGTACTGGTGACGGGCGCGGGCGGAGTGCTGGGAACGGCGCTCCTGTCCGCCCTGGACGGCCGGGTCGGCGCGCTGCGCGCCCCGACCCGCGCCGACTGCGACCTGCTGGACGAAGCGGCGGTCGAGGCGGTCTGGCGCGACTTCGCCCCGACCGTGGTGTTCCACCTGGCCGGCCGGGTCACCGGCGTGCAGGGCAACATCAGCTTTGGCGGCCAGGCCTTCTACGAGAACGCCAAGATCAACCTCAACGTCGTCGAGGTCTCGCGTCGGGTCGGCGCGCGCAAGGTCGTGGCCGCCGGCACGACGGCGATCTACTCCGATCTCGCGCCGATCCCGATGCGCGAGGACGATCTGTGGCTGGGCGCGCCGCACGGTTCGGAAGGACCCTACGGCCACGCCAAGCGCGCGATGCTGGCCCAGCTCGAGGCCTACAAGGGCCAGTACGGGCTGGATTTCGGCTATCTGATCTGCACCAACCTCTATGGCCCGGGCGACCGGTTCGACGAGGTCTACGGCCACGTGGTGCCCTCGCTGGTGTCGCGCTTCCATCGCGCCAAGCGCGAGAACCTGCCCAGCATCACCATCTGGGGCGACGGCACGCCGACCCGCGACTTCCTGTTCGCGGGCGACGCCGCCGAGGCCTTCATCCGCGTCGCCGAGCGCGGCTCGGGCGCCTTCAACACGGCCACGGGCAAGTCCGTGCCGATCCGCACCCTGGTCGAGACCTTGGCCGAGGTGTCCGGGTACGAAGGCGAGATCGTCTGGGACGTGACCAAGCCCAAGGGCCAGCTGGTCCGCGGCTACGACGTCTCGCGCATCACCGCGCTGGGCTGGGAGGCGCGGGTCAGCCTGGCCGAGGGCCTGAAGCGCACCTACGACTGGTACGGAGCCAATCTTGGCTCGGTCCGGGTCTGACGCCGGCGCCGCCGGCTCGTGACCGCCTCGCTCGCGGCCTTGTTGCGTAAGGCCTGGCGGGACCTGCCCCTGCCCGAGCGATGGCGCGCTATCGCCGGCCGCGCCGCCATCGCCGCCGCCGGCGCGGGCCTGTTCGGCCCGCGCGCCGCGCGTCTGGCGCCCACCCCGCTGGCGGACGTCGTTCCCGGGCCCCTGGTGGTCAGCGGGTTCATGAACCGCACCCTGGGCGTCGGCGTCGCCGGCCGGGCCACGGTCCGGGGCCTGGCCGAGCTGGGCCTGCGCGTCCTGACCCACGACATCGAGCCGATCCTGGCCTCGCGCATCGACGCCGTCGCCCCCCCGCCCGGGCCGCCCGGCGGGGTCTGGATCGCCCACTGCAACGCGCCCGAACTCCTGCGCCTGCTGGCGGCCTTTCCACCGGAGGCCCTGGCCGGACGCTACCGGATCGGGGTGTGGGCCTGGGAACTGCCGCGCCTGCCGCGCCGCTGGGCCAGGGCCGCGCGCGGCCTCAACGAGATCTGGGCGCCCAGCCGCTTCGTCGCCCAGGCGGTGATCGACGCCGTCGGCCGCGGCCCGGACGCGCCGGCGGTCAGGGTGGTTCCGCATATCCTGCCGTCGATGGCGGCGGTGAAGCCCGATCGCGCCCGCTTCGGAATCCCGGAGCAGGCGCTCGTCGTGCTGGTGATGTTCGACATGCGCTCGTCGCGGGCCCGCAAGAACCCCGACGCGGCGGTGGCGGCCTTCCTGGCGGCGTTTCCGGAGGCGCGGGCCGACCGGGTGCTGGTGTGCAAGGTGCTGGGCGGCGAGAGCTCGCCCCGTGACCTGGCCGCCCTGCGCGAGCGCTTCGCCGGCCGCGCCGACCTGATCCTGCTTGAGGAGCGTCTCGACGGCGATGGCGTCCTGGCGCTGATCGCCAGCGCCGACATCGTGCTCTCCACCCACCGCGCCGAGGGCTACGGCCTGGTCATGGCCGAGGCGATGGCGCTGGGGCGCTGCGTCGTGGCCACCGGCTGGTCGGGCAATATCGACTTCATGACGGCGGACAACAGCGTCCTGCTGCCCTACGATCTGACGCCCGTCGTCGATCCGCAGGGGATCTATGCATCGGGGCAGGTCTGGGCCGAGGTCGATCCGGCGGCGACGGCCGAGGCGCTGCGCCTGCTGGCCGGCGATCCCGCCCGTCGCGCCGCGCTCGGCGCGCGGGCCCAGGCCGACATCGCCCGCCACGACGCCGGCTTCGCCGAGGCCGTCGCCAAGGCCCCGTGGCGGGAGAAACTCGCGCGCTGACCCGCCTCGGGGGACGAGGTCGGTTGCTCCACCCAGGCCGCATCGCTAGGGTCCCGCCGCTTACGAGGTGACTTGTCTATGGTTCTTTCGATTGACGCCATCCGCGCCGCCGCCGACCGTCTGGCCGGCCACATCGAGCGCACGCCCTGTCGCTATTCTCGGACCCTGTCCAAGATTACCGGGGCCGAGGTCTGGGTGAAGTTCGAGAACCTGCAGTTCACCGCCGCCTACAAGGAGCGCGGCGCGCTCAACAAGCTGCTGCTGCTGTCGGACGCCGAGAAGCAGAAGGGCGTCATCGCCGCCAGCGCCGGCAACCACGCACAGGGCCTAGCCTATCACGGCGCCCGCCTCGGCGTGCCGGTGACCATCGTCATGCCCAAGACCACCCCGTTCGTGAAGGTGCAGCACACCCGCGACTTCGGCGCCAACGTGGTCATCGAAGGCGAAACCTATGACGACGCCAACGCCCATGCGCGCAAGCTGCGCGACGAGCAGGGCCTGACCTTCGTCCACCCGTTCGACGACTACGACATCATGGCCGGCCAGGGCACCATCGCCCTGGAGATGCTGGAAGACGTGCCCGACCTGGAGATCCTGCCGGTGCCGATCGGCGGCGGCGGCCTGATCAGCGGCGTCGCCACGGCGGCCAAGGCGATCAATCCCGACATCCGCATCATCGGCTGCGAGCCGGCGATGTATCCCTCGTTCACCGCCAAGATGCGCGGCGTCCAGGCCCACTGCGGCGGCCAGACGATTGCGGAGGGCGTCGCGGTCAAGCAGGTCGGCGAACTGACCTACAGCGTCGCCCGTCCCCTGATCGAGGACGTGCTGCTGCTGGAGGAGCCCTATCTGGAGCAGGCGGTCTCGCTCTACTGCAACGTCGAGAAGACCATCGCCGAAGGGGCCGGCGCGGCCTCGCTGGCGGCGCTGCTGGCCTATCCGGAACGCTTCCGCGGCAAGAAGTGCGGCCTGATCCTGTGCGGCGGCAACATCGACACCCGCCTGCTGGCCTCGGTGCTGACCCGCGAACTGGTGCGCGCCCAGCGCCTGGTGTCCCTGCGCATCGTCGGCGACGACCGTCCGGGCCTGCTGTCGACCGTGGCCAGCGTGATCGGGACCATGGGCGCCAACATCATCGAGGTGAACCACAACCGCCTGGCGCTCGACGTGCCGGCCAAGGGCGCGGAGTTCGACATCACCATCGAGACCCGCGACGCCCAGCACACCCAGGAAGTCATGAACGCCCTGCGCGAACACGGCTACCCGCCCCGCACGGTGTGAGGCGACAGCGCCCGCCGCATAACAAAAAGGCCCCGCTCCAGCAGGAGCGGGGCCTTTTCAGTTTCTGGCGTGAGCGATGCCTACAGCAGCGCCGAGATCGCCGCGCGGGCCGCTTCGCCGAGGTCCGGACGCTTCAGGGCCAGGGCGACATTGGCCTTCAGCAGGCCGATCTTGTCGCCGCAGTCGTGGGTGTCGCCTTCGTAGACATAGGCGTGGAAGGCCTGGTCCTGCATCAGCTTGGCCATCGAGTCCGTCAGCTGGATCTCGTTGCCGGCGCCCTTTTCCTGGCTGGCCAGCAGGTCGAAGATCTCCGGCTGCAGGATGTAGCGGCCGGCGATGGCCCAGTTCGACGGGGCCGTGCCCTTGGCCGGCTTCTCGACCATGCCGCTCATCGTGGCCAGGCGGCCCTCGACCTTGCTGGGGGCGACGACGCCGTACTTGTGGGTCTCGCTCTCGGGCACTTCCTCGACGCCGATGATGTTGCCGCCGCCGACCTGGTCATAGACCTCGATCAGCTGGCTGAGCGCCGACTTCGGCGAGTCGACGATGACGTCGGGCAGCAGCACGGCGAACGGCTCGTCGCCGATGATGTCGCGGGCGCACCACACCGCGTGGCCCAGGCCCAGCGGGGCCATCTGGCGCACGAAGCTCATCTCGCCCGGCCGGGGCAGCTCGTCGCGCAGCTGCTTGAGGATGTCGAGCTTGCCCTTGGCCTCGAGCTGCATCTCGAGTTCGATCTGGTGATCGAAATAGTCCTCGATGGCGCCCTTGCCGCGGCCGGTGATGAACACGAAGTGCTCGATGCCGGCGGCGCGGCCTTCCTCGACGATGTAGGACAGGATCGGCCGGTCCACGACGTTGAGCAGTTCCTTCGGCGTCGACTTGGTGCCGGGCAGGACCCGGGTGCCAAGACCCGCGACGGGAAGAACGGCCTTGCGGACAGGTTTCATGAACGCCTCGTTTTACGTCTTGATGGATGCGTCTTAAGGGCTCGGAGCCGCACGCGCCACCACCGTTGCGTGACAACGGTGTCTGGAAAGCGTTCCAAGCATGGAATGATTGATGTTCGCGCCAAGCCTGCTAGCTCAGGGCGCGGTTTCGCCCTCGGAAAGACTTCACATGCGCGCACGGTTCCTCGTCATCGCCGTCCTGGCCGGCCTGTCCCTGGCCGGGTGTGGGCCCTCGAAGGAAGACCTCGCCGCCAAGCAGGCCGCGATCTCGGCCAACAAGACCGCCGGCGTGGGCTTCCTGGCCGAGAACGCCAAGCAGCCGGGCGTGGTCACCCTGCCCAGTGGCCTGCAGTACAAGGTGGTGCGCTCGGGTCCGGCCGACGGCCTGCATCCGCGCCCGATCGACGAGGTCAAGGTCCACTACGAAGGCAAGCGCCTGGACGGCATGGTGTTCGACAGCTCCTACGAGCGCGGCGTGCCGGCCTCGTTCCAGCTGCGCGGCCTGATCCCGGGCTGGGTCGAGGCCATGCAGCTGATGCGCCCGGGCGACGAGTGGATGCTCTACGTGCCCGCCGACCTGGCCTATGGCGACATGCAGGCCGGACCGGACATCCCGCCGGGCAGCACCTTGGTCTTCAAGATCGAGCTGATCGACGTCCTGCGCAGCAAGCTGCAGGCGCCGAAGGGCTGAGGCCCGTAGTAAGGCGTCGTCCCGCCCGCTCGACCATCGGGCCGGCGGGGACGACCAGCCGCCAGGGGGGCGCGTGAAAATCGTATTCGTGGAGCCTGGGGCGAGCCTTCGCCCGGTGGGCGGAACGCGTGTCGTCTATGAGCACGCCAATCGGCTGGCCGAGCGCGGGCACGACGTGACCGTCGTCCTGCCGGCGGCGCAGAAGCCGGCCGCGCGCCTGGGCAAGAAGATTCGCCTGTGGCTGCGCTGGCGCCGGTGGAAGCGCGACGGCCGCTGGCGGCCGACCTGGGCCAGCATCTCGCCCAAGGTTCGCGTGCTGTGGACCCTCGATCTTTCGCCGAAGTGGACGCCGCCCGGCGACGTCGTGGTGGCGACGGTGTGGAGCGCCGTCGAGGCCGTCGATCGCCTGCCCGCCAGCCATGGCGCCAAGGTCTTCTTCGCCCAGCACTGGGACTTCGGCTTCGAGCGCGACGCCGAGGGCGTCGAACGCGCCTGGTCCGCGCCGATGCCCAAGATCGTCATCGCCCGGTCGATCCGGGCCAAGGCGGCCGAGCGCGGCGTCGAGGCGGCGCTGGTGCCCAACGGCCTGGCCTTCGAAACCTTCGGTCTCGACACGCCGCTGGCCGGGCGCGATCCCTGGCGGGTGGCGATGATCCACCAGCGGGCCAGCTACAAGGGCTTTTCCGACGCCCTGGAGGCGCTCGCCCTGGCCCACGCCGCCGAGCCGCGCCTGACCGTCGAGATGTACGGCCCCGGCGCGCCCGAGGGTCTGCCGTCCTACGTGACCTATCACGCCTCGCCCACCGACGCGGACCTGCGGGCGCTCTACAACCGCTCGGCCGTGTTCCTGTCGGCCAGCCACAACGAAGGCTGGGGCCTGCCGCCGTGCGAGGCGGCCCTGTGCGGCGCGGCCCTGGCGATCACCGACGTGCTGGGCCACCGCGAGTTCGCCGTCGATGGCGAGACGGCGCTGATGAGCGCGCCGCGCGATCCCCGCGCCCTGGCCGACAACCTGCTGCGCCTGGTCGCCGACGCCGAGCTGCGCGCGCGGCTGAACGGCGCGGTGCGCGAGGTGCTGGCCCAGTTCACCTGGGAGCGCGCCTGCGACCAGATGGAGGCGACCCTGACGCGGATCGCCGCCGGTCAACCAGCCTCAGGCCAGTAGGACGCGGGCGCGGGTGGCGACCGTCTCGGCCTCCAGCGTCGCCAGATCCTCGGTCGCCTGGGCGTGCAGGAAGCGCGAATAGTCCAGCACGGGTCCTGGACCGAACAGGCCCAGGGTCGGCGCGCCGACCGAGGCCGACAGGTTCATCGGTCCGGAATCGTTGCCAACGAACAGGTCGGCCCGCGACATCAGGGCCGAGCCGACATCGAACTTCAGGTCGCAGACATTGACCTCGGCGACGCCGGCCGGCGAGCCGTTCGCCAGCTGGGCGTCGACGCGGGCCTTGTCCTCGAAGCCGCCCAGCCAGAAGCGGGTTCCGCCGAGGTCGGAAAGCGCCGTGCTCAAGGCGGCGAACCGGGCCAGCGGCCACATCCGCCGGGCTTCGCTGGCGCCGACGCCATAGACGATCCACGGACGCGGCAGGGCGCCGAAGCGGGCCTCGACGACATCGAGCGCGGCCGGAGTGGGGACCAGTGCCGGCTCGCGGCTGGCGACCTCCAGGCCGTGGGCCGTCTCGAAGGCGGCCAGCTTGTCGATCCGGTGGGCCGGACGCATGGCCTTGGGCAGGTAGGGACCGTGGGTCAGCCAGTGCTGCTGGCCGTGCCCCAGGCCGAAGCCCCGCCGCTCGGGCACGCCCGCCAGGGCCGCGCCGATGGCGGGACGGTCGATCTTTTCCAGGATCCACACCGCGCGCGGCCGGCGGGCCCGGCACAGGCGGCGGAAGTCGGCGATCTCCTGGAGGTTCTTCCAGGTCCCCGAGCGGTAGTCGAGATAGTCGATGGCGGTGACGCAGGTCTCCGCGCCCAAGAGGTCGCGGGCCCGGCTCGACGGTCGCGCGGCCAGCAGCACGGTCTTTTCCGGCGTGGTGGCGGCGATGGCGCGCAGGGTCGGCAGGTGCCAGGTCAGGTCGCCGACGCCGCGGTCGGGCATGTAGACCAGGACCTGGCCGCGGCCGGCCTCGGGCGGAACGGCGGGGTCGAGGTTCATGCGCGGCCCGCCGTCAGTCGGTGAAGACCACGGTCTTGCGACCGTTCAGCAGCACCCGGTCCTCCAGGCGCCAGCGCAGGGCGCGGGCCAGGACGCGGCGCTCGATGTCGCGGCCCTTGCGGACCAGGTCCTCGGGCGTGTCGCGGTGGCTGATGCGCTCGACGTCCTGCTCGATGATCGGACCCTCGTCGAGGTCGCCGGTCACGTAGTGGGCGGACGCCCCGATCACCTTCACGCCGCGCGCGTGGGCCTGGTGGTAGGGCTTGGCGCCCTTGAAGCCCGGCAGGAACGAGTGGTGGATGTTGATGCAGCGGCCGGCCAGCTTCGCGGCCAGGCCGTCCGACAGCACCTGCATGTAGCGGGCGAGCACGACGATGTCGGTGCGCGTCTCTTGGATCAGCTTCCAGAGCGCGGCTTCCTGCTCGAACTTGGTCTCCTTGGTCACCGGCAGGTGATGGAAGGGCAGGCCCGACAGGTCGACGTGGGTGTAGGTCTCGGCCGCGTGGTTGGCGACGATGGCGGTGACGTCCATCGGCAGCTCGCCGATCCGCCAGCGATAGACGAGGTCCGCCAGGCAGTGGTCGAACTTGCTGGCCAGGATCATGACGCGGTAGCGCTCGGCCGGGTCGCGCAGGGTCCAGCGCATCGAGAAGCCCTTGGCCAGGACCTCGAACTCGGCGCGCAGGGCGTCGCGGTCGCTGCCGTCCGGATCGAAGACGACGCGCATGAAGAAGTCGCCCGTCTCCTGGTCGTCGAACTGCTGGGCGTCGAGGATGTTGCAGCCGCGCTCGAACAGGAAGGTCGAGACCTTGGCGACGATGCCGGGCTGGTCGGGGCAGGAGAGGGACAGGATCATGGTCCGCTTCCTCTAAAGCCTAGCCTGGGCGAAGGAAAGCCGCTGACAGGGACGTTTCTTGCGTGGCGCGCGAGGTTTTTCCGCAAGGCCGCATGATCCTGCCTGATCGCCGACTTGGGATTGGCGGAGCGGGGCGGCGCGGCCTAGGCTCTGGCCATGGTTTCCTCCGCTGAAGCGCTTTCCGTCCGCGCCGTCGACATCCTGGCCAAGCTGGTCGCCTTCGACACCACCTCGCGCGGCTCCAACCTGGCCCTGATCGAATGGGTCGAGGCCTATCTGTCCGACCTCGGCGTGGCCTCGCGGCGGGTCCCCAACGCCGATGGCACCAAGAGCAACCTGATGGCCAGCATCGGCCCGGCTGTCGAGGGCGGGGTCGTGCTGTCGGGCCACACCGACGTGGTGCCGGTCGACGGCCAGCCCTGGTCCAGCGACCCCTGGGTGCTGACCGAGCGCGACGGCCGCCTCTACGGCCGCGGGACATGCGACATGAAGGGGTTCCTGGCCCTTGCCCTGGCGGCCGCGCCCGACCTCGCCGCCGCCGAACTGGAGCGGCCCGTGCATCTGGCCTTCTCCTATGACGAGGAGATCGGCTGCCTGGGCGCGCCCGACATGATCGAAGTCATCGCCCGCGACGTGCCCCGGCCGGCCCTGGTGGTGGTGGGCGAGCCCACCGACATGGTCGCCGTCCAGGCCCACAAGGGCATCGCCAGCTATTGGGTGACGGTGACCGGCCGGGAGGCCCATTCCAGCCTCACCCACCTGGGCGTCTCGGCCAACATGGTCGCCGTCAAGCTGATGAGCCATCTGGTGGCGCTGTCGGAGCGGCTGGAGCGCGAAGCCGATCCGGCCTCGCCGTTCCTGCCCAAGGGCGCGACCCTGACCATCGGCCAGGTCAACGGCGGCACGGCGGTTAACATCCTGGCGCGCCAGTGCGTGTTCGTCTTCGACCTGCGCACGCCGCCGGGCCTGGATCCCGACGCCATCCTCGCCGACTTCTTCGCCCTGGCCGCGCGGCTCGACGCCGAGGTCAAGGCCAAGGCGCCCGAAGGCGGGGTCAAGGTCGAGGTGCGCTCGCTGACGCCGTCGTTCGCGCCGGAAAAGGACGGGGTCGCCGAGACCTTCGCCCGCCGCATGGCCGGCGACAACGGCCCGGCCCGCGTCGCGCCCTACGCCGCCGAGGCGGGGCAGTTCCAGGGCGCGGGCTTCTCCACCGTCATCTGCGGTCCCGGCTCGATCGACCAGGCCCACCAGCCCGACGAATATGTCGAGATCGCCCAGATGGAGCGCGGCGCCCAGTTCATGCGGCGGATGATCGACGAGCTTTCGCGGGCTTGATCACCACCCGCATGCCGAAGAGGTCGAGCGGGTTCCAGGTCATGGCGGACGCGATGGCCAGCCACGAGGCCTTGCGGCCGCCCTGGATCGCGCGGCGGGCGCGCCAGGCCGGGCCCAGGCCCTTCAGGGCGGCGGCCAGGCCCCGCAGCGGCGCTTTGGCCTCTCCGCGCGTGGCGTGACGGGCCATCAGCACCAGGGTGGCCAGGGCGTGCAGCGGCGCGGTCAGCCACAGCAGCGGCCAGGGCGTGTTCTTGACGAACAGCCAGACCCGGTTGCGGGTGCCGTGGAACAGGGCGAAGTCGGAACGCACCGAGGTCGAGGCCGAGCCGACATGGGCCACGACCGCTTCGGGCGTCAGCACCGTGGGCTCTCCGATCAGCCGCAGGCGGTAGCCCAGGTCGACGTCCTCGCAGTAGCAGAAGAAGCTCTCGTCGAAGCCGCCCAGCCGCAGGAAGAGGTCGCGGTCGATCAGGTGGGCCGCGCCGCAGGCCGAGAACACCTCGCCGGTCGGGATATCGGCCGGACGGGGCGAACCGTAGCCGCCCCGGAACGGAAAGCCCGAGACCGACATCACGTCGCCGGCCCCGTCCAGCAGGCTGGGCGCGTCGGCGGCGATCTGCAGGCTGGCGAACGAGCGCACGCTCGGCCAGGCCTTGGTCGCGGCGATCCAGCGCTCCAGCCAGTCGGGCTGCGCATAGGCGTCGGGATTGAGCAGGGCCAGCCAGCGGCCGCGGGCGGCGCGGGCGGCCAGGTTGTTGCCGGCGGCGAAGCCGAGATTGGCGTGCGGCTCGATCAGGTGGATCGCCGGATCCGCGGCGGCCGCCGCCTGCGGCGCGCCGTCCGTGGAGGCGTTGTCGACCAGCAGGATCTCGAAGTCGGTGAAGGTCTGGGCGCGCAGCGCCTCCAGGCACCGGGCCAGGGTCGGTCCGCTCTGGTAGGCCACCACCACCACGCTGACCAGCGGGTCGGCGTCCTTGCGATTTTCGGCGACTGTGGCCATGCGTGGAGCGTAACTCGGGTTTGAGGTTCGACGAATGAAGATCACGCCGACGGCGATCCCTGGGGTGCTGCTTATCACGCCCGCGCGCCATGGCGACGAGCGCGGCTGGTTCTCGGAGACTTTCCGCCAGTCGGCGCTGGACGAGGCCGGCTTTTCGGGCGGCGCCTTCGTGCAGGACAACCACGTGCGCTCGCGCGTGCGCGGCGTCGTGCGCGGCCTGCACTTCCAGCGCCCGCCGCACGCCCAGGCCAAGCTGATCCGCTGCGTGCGCGGCGCGATCCTCGACGTCGCCATCGACATCCGCGCCGGCTCGCCGACCTTCGGGCGTTCGGTGGCGGTCGAGCTGTCGGCCGACGACGGTCGGCAACTGCTGGTGCCCGAGGGCTTCGCCCACGGCTACTGCACCCTGACCGACGAGTGCGAGGTGTTCTACAAGGTCACCGGCTACTACGCGCCTCAGGCCGAGGGCGTGCTGGCCTGGAACGATCCGGCCCTGGCCATCGACTGGCGCGTTCCGGCTGACGCGGTGAGCGTCAACGCCCGCGACGCTGCTGCGCCACGCCTCGCCGAGCTCGACACGCCGTTCGTCTACGTGGCCTGAGCGAGCCGCGCGGCCGCCCAGTCGGCGGCGTCGCGCACGGTCTCGTCGGGATCGGCCCGCAGGGGCTCGACCACGGCTGTCAGGCCCGCGTCGCCGCTGTTGCCGATGGCGTAGAGCACGTTGCGTACGAAGCGGTCGCGGCCGATGCGCTTGATCGGGCTCTTGGAGAAGAGAGCCCGGAAGCTCGGGTCGTCCAGAACGGCCAGTTCCGCCAGCGGCGGGGTCTTCAGCGTCTCGCGGGCGTGGAACTTGGCCTCGGCCGACAGGCTGGCGAACTTGTTCCACGGGCAGGCGGCCAGGCAGTCGTCGCAGCCGTAGATGCGGTTGCCCAGCATCGGCCTGAACTCGTCCGGGATCGGACCCGCCAGCTCGATGGTCAGGTAGGAGATGCAGCGCCGCGCATCCAGCCGGTGCGGCGCGGGGAAGGCGCCCGTCGGGCAGATGTCCAGGCAGGCGCTGCACGAGCCGCAGCGGTCGATCTCGGCCTCGTCCGGCGGCAGGTCCAGCGTCGTCAGCACGCTGCCCAGGAACAGCCACGAACCGAACTGGCGCGACACCAGGTTGGTGTGCTTGCCCTGCCAGCCAAGGCCGGCGCGCTGGGCCAGGGGCTTTTCCATCAGCGGCGCGGTGTCGACGAACACCTTCACTTCATTGCCCCAGCGCCGGTGCATCCAGCCGGCCAGCTGCTTGAGCCGCTTCTTGACCACCTCGTGATAGTCGTCGCCCTGGGCGTAGACGCTGATGGCGGCGCGGTCCGGGTGCTCCAGCTGGGTCAGCGGATCGATGTCGGGGCCGTAGTTGACGCCCAGCACGACGGCGCTCAACGCATCGGTCCACATGGCGGTGGGGTGGCTGCGGCGCTCGAGCGTCTCCTCCATCCAGCCCATGGCCCCGTGCAGGCCCTCGGCCACGAACTGGCGCAGCCAGTCGCCGTTGGGCCAGGCGTCGGCGGCGGACGCGAAGCCGCAGGCGTCGAAGCCCAGAGCGAGGGCTTCGCGGCGGATCTCGTCCTTGATCGTCTCGGGGGTCAGGTCAGAAGTCGAGGTCGTCATAGTGCGCGGCCGGCGCGAGGCCGGGCCAACGGTCGGCCAGGATCGGCCTGAAGCACGGCCTCGATTTCAGCTTCATGTACCAGGTGCGCACCGCCGGGAAGTCCTTCCAGGGCACGTCGCCGAAATAGTCGATGACCGACAGGTGCGCGGCGCCGGCGAAATCGCCGAGACTCATGCGGCGGCCGGCCAGCCAGTCGCGGGCCTGCAGCAGGCTTTCCATGTAGCCCAGATGGTCGCGCAGGGCGTCGCGGCCGCGGCGCAGAGACGACAGGTCGGGCGCGCCCATGCGCAGGAGACGCTTCTCCATCTTCTCGTGCAGCAGGAAGCCATTGACCTCGTTGTCGAACTTGCGGTCGAACCACTGCATCAGGCGACGGGCCTCGGCGCGCTCGCCGGCCTCGCGGCCCAGCAGCGCCGGCTCGGGCTCCTGCTCCTCGATGTGCTCCAGGATCGCGCGGCTCTCGCAGACCACGGCGGTGCGCTGGTGGCGGGTCTCGACCAGCACCGGCGTCAGGCCCGACGGGTTCAGCTTGGTGAAGTCCGGCGGCGACTCCCAGTAGCGCACCTGCACCTCGGCGAACGGCAGCCGCTTTTCGCCCAGCACGAGGCGAACCTGGCGGGAGGCCGGGTCGAGGGGGAAATGGTGAAGGGTGCGTTCGACGCTCATGCCCACATGCGTTCAGGCTGCATCGTCTGATCGATGCGCCGTTTTGCTTAACAAGATATTGCCGGAGCAGGGCTATTCGGAGGAATGAGCGTTTTTCGGGCGAAACCCGCGTACCTCTCCCCCTGCGGGAGAGGGTGGCCTGCGAAGCAGGTCGGGTGAGGGGTCTCTCAGATCTTTCGGACGGGCCTTTCGACCCCTCATCCGTCGGCTATCGCCGACACCTTCTCCCGCAAGGGGAGAAGGAAATCAGCTGTTCGCCCGCGCGATCAGCGCCGTCGTGCTCTGTCCCGCCTTCAGATCCGCCAGCACCACCCGGCCGCCATTGGCCAGCACCACGTCCGAGCCCACCACGGTCTCGACCGTGTAGTCGGCGCCCTTGACCAGGACGTCGGGCTTGATGGCCTTGATCAGCTCCAGCGGGGTGTCCTCGTCGAACAGGGTGACGAGGTCGACGGCCGACAGCGAGGCCAGGACGGCGGCGCGGGCGTCTTCCTTCTGCACCGGCCGGGTCGGGCCCTTCAGGCGCTGGACCGAGGCGTCGGTGTTGAGGCCCAGCACCAGGCGGTCGCAGGCGGCCTTCGCCTGGGCCAGCAGCGAGACATGGCCGGGGTGCAGCAAGTCGAAACAGCCGTTGGTGAAGCCCACCTTCAGGCCGCGCGCGCGCCAGCCGGCGACGATCTCCATCATCCGGGCGCGGGCGGCGATCTTTTCCTGGCCGGGATCGCCGTGGGCGCCGGACAGCACGGCCTTCAGCTCGGCTGCGGTGACGACGTCGGTGCCCAGCTTGGCGACCACCAGGCCGGCGGCGGCGTTAGCCAGGTGGGCGGCGGCGGTCAGGTCGGCCCCGGCGGCCAGCGACAAGGCCAGGGTCGCGGCCACGGTGTCGCCGGCGCCCGAGACGTCGAACACTTCCAGGGCGCTGGCCGGCAGGTGCACGGGCGCGGCGCCGCGGGCCGACAGGGTCATGCCGGCCGCGCCGCGGGTGACCAGGGCGGCGGTGAGGTTGGGGGCTGCGGCCAGGATCGCCTCGCCGGCGGCCTCGGCCGCCTCGTCGTCGGCGCCGGTCACGCCCGTGGCCTCGGCGGCCTCGCGGCGGTTGGGCTTGATCACCGTGGCGCCGTCGTAGCGGGAAAGGTCGCGGCTCTTGGGATCGACGATCACCGGCTTGCCGGCCGCGCGGGCGGCGGCGATGGCGGCCTGCAGGACCTGCGGCGTCAGCACGCCCTTGGCGTAGTCCGACAGCACCACGACGTCGGCTCTCGGCAGGACGGCTTCGAAGGCCGCCAGCGCCAGGGTCTGGTCGGCCGGATGGCGGTCCTCGCGGTCGGCGCGCAGCATCTGGTGCGAGGCGGCGACATAGCGGGTTTTTTCGGTGGTGCGGCGGCCGGGATCGACGGTCAGGGCGCTTTCCAGGCCCGGCTCGCGCTCGACCAGCGCCGCGACGGCCTTGCCGGCGTCGTCGTCGCCGACCAGACCAGCCAGCACGGCCTTGCCGCCCAGCGCGGCGACATTGCGGGCCACGTTGCCGGCCCCGCCCAGCATGGTCGTCTCGCGCTCGATGGCGATCACCGCCACCGGGGCCTCGGGCGAGATGCGGTCGACCGACCCGTAGACGAACCGGTCTAGCATGACGTCGCCCAGCACCAGCACGGTCTTGCCGGCGAAGGCGTCGGGCAGGCGGGCCAGGGTGTCGTCCATGGAAGCGGGCTCGTCGGTAGGGAGAAGGCCGCTAATTGGGCGCATCAGGCGGTCAGGGCAAGTCCTGGCCGTCCGGCGCGTGCTTTTCGGCGAAACCTCGCGGATCCGGATGCAGCAGCACGTCGGCGCTGGGGAAGGCGGCCCTCACCCGGTCTTCGGCGGCGGTCATCACCGCATGGGCCTCCGCCAAGGTCTGGCCGGCGGCGAGGTCCATGTGGCCCTGGACGTGGATGTTCGGGCCGGCGGCGCGGGTGCGCAGCTGGTGCACGCCGCCGACGCGGGGGTCGTCGACCAGCAGGGCCAGGATCGCCTCGCGTTCCTCGACCGGCAGTTCGTGGTCCATCAGCTGGTCGGCGGCCTGGCGGAACACCCCGACCGCGCCCCACAGCAGCCAGGCGGCGACCGCCAGGCCGGCGGCGGCGTCCACCCAGGTCCAGCCCAGCAGGGCGACGGCGGCCAGGCCCGCCAGCGTCACGGCGTTGGACGCCAGGTCGGCGGCGTAGTGGGCGTGGTCGCCGGCCACGGCCACCGAGCGGGTCTTGGCCATCACCGCGGCCTGGGCGCGGATCAGGGCCAGGGTCAGGCCGATCGAGACGATCATCACCCCGACGCCCCAGACGCTGTGCTCGACGGGCCTGGGGTGCAGCAGGCCGCCGATCGCCTCGCGCCCGATCAGGGCGGCCGAGGCGAAGACCAGACCCCCCTGGATCAGGCTGGAAAAGGCCTCGGCCTTGCCGTGGCCGAAGCGGTGCTCGGCGTCCGGCGGGACGGCGGCGTAGCGCACGGCGTAGAAGGTGATCAGCGAGGCCACCAGGTCGAGGCCGGAGTCGGCCAGCGAGGCCAGCATGGCCAGCGAGCCGCTGGCCAGCCAGGCGCCGCCCTTGATGACGATCAGTATGGCGGCCGTCCCCACCGACAGGGCGGTCACTCTTCGAGTAAGGGCGGCGAGCTCGGCGGGAGAGGCGGGCGCGGTCATGGCCCAAGCTGTAACACGACCGCGCCCAAGGTCAGTCCCCGCCTGTCCCTATTGGCGGTAGGTCAGGCGGAAGTAGAAGTAGCGCCCCGGCGCGTCATAGGCGTTGGGGTCGTAGTTGTTGAGGCCGCAGCTGATGCAGCCCGGCGGGTCCTTGTCGAACAGGTTGTTGACCCCGAAGGCGACCGCGGTGGTCTCGCCCAGGAACGCGGGCTTCCAGCGCAGCTGGGCGTCGATATAGGTGCGCGAGGCCAGCTTGTTGTCGGCCGCCGCCGTCTCCTTGACCGACGACAGGTAGCGGGCCGAGGCGCTGGCGCCCCAGGCCTTGTGGTCCCAGTCGACGGTGAAGGTGGTCTTGGTCTTGGGGAAGGCCTGGTCGGGGCTGCCGCGCTCGGTGCCTTCGCGCGGGATCTCGGTGAAGCCCGTCGCGGTGGGCACGATCTCGGTATATTCGAGCAGGAAGGTCGAATAGGAGCGCAGCGACAGGCGCCCGAAGTCGTAGGTCGGCGAGGACCACAGGACGTTCAGGTCGATGGCCCGGGTCTGGATGCCGCCGATGTTGATCAGCGGATTGGTGATCGCCGCCACCTGGCCAGAAGCCGTGCGGGTGATGGTCGAGCAGGCCAGGCTGTCGGCCAGCTCGGCGCAGCGGGCCAGCAGGCTTTCGCCCGAGAGCGCCTGGATCGCCGAGTCCAGCTCGATGTCGGAATAGGCCAGCTCGATCGAGCCGTTGCTGGCCCAGCTGGCGTCCTTCAGCGCCTTGGGCTCCCAGACGATGCTGACGTTCTTGCTCTCGCTGGTCTCGGGCTTGAGGGCGTTGTTGCCGCTGGTGATCACCGACAGCTGCGGATTGAGCTGCACGTAGCTGCCGCTGGCCGGCACGCCGGCGGCGATGCAGTTGGCGCGGACGGTGGCGCTGGCCGGGGTTCCGCCCGACAGGCCCAGCATGTCCGAGCAGGGATCGGTGATCTCCTGGTCGAAGCGCGAGGCCGCGCCGAACAGCTCGCCGATCGACGGGGCCCGGAAGCCCTGGCCCCAGGAGGCGCGGACCAGCAGGTCCTCGGCCGGCCGCCAGTTGACGCCGGCCTTGTAGATCGAGTCCCGGCCCGAGGTGGAATAGTCGAACCAGCGCCCGGCGGCCGAGACCTCCAGGCGATGCACCAGCGGCAGGTCGGCCAGCAGCGGCGCGCGCAGTTCGAGATAGGCCTCGTCGACCTTGATCTCGCCCTTGGCGGGCTGGGCCGGGATGTCGGCCGACAGGCCGGCGGCGACCACGGCGTCGGGCTGGAAGTAGCCCTTGGTCTCGCGATGCTCGTAGCCGGCGGCGAAGGCCAGCGGCCCGGCCGGCAGGGCGAAGAGGTCGCCGGTCAGGTTGGCGGTGAAGTCGTGCAGTTCCTGCTGCGAGACGTCCTGCTGGGTGAAGCCGATGAAGCCCAGCATCTCCGAGGTGATCGAACCGACCCCGCCGAAGATGTTGAGCGGCACGCACGAGCCGGTGCAGCCCGACAACGGACCCAGGGCCTGCTGCACGCGGGCGGCGTTGACGTTGCCGGTGAAGCTCTGTTCGGCGTGGTTGCGCGAGGCGGTGGCGTTGACGTCCCAGTACCAGGTCTTCTCGCCCAGCTTCAGGTCGCCCGACAGGCTGGCGTTGACGTTCCAGGTGTCGACCGTCTGGGCGTAGTGGCGCGGCCCGGCCTCGATCAGGCGGCGGCCGACGAAGGCGTAGGTGCCGCTGGTCAGGGTGAAGCCGAACGGATTGTAGGGGTTGGTGGCGTCGACCGAGACCGTGTCGAGCAGGTTGCCGTTGCCGGCGTCGGGGCCGACGAACAGCGGCAGGGGGGCCGCCTGGTTGGCCGACTTGCGCTGCACGTAGCTGGCGCGGACCTTCAGCTTGACGCTGTCGGTGAAGTCGTGGGTCACGGTCCCGAACAGGCTGACCCGTTCCGACGGTGTGACGATGTAGTTGTAGGGCTGGAAGTTGAAGCGGTCGGCGGTGGTGAAGTTCTTGAAGCTGCTCGACGCGCCGGTGGGATCCAGCGGGTTGTAGGTGGGGCGCACGCCGGCGGCGAGGGCGGCCTTCAGGGTCAGGTCCAGGTCATTGCCGGTGTTGGGGTCGCTGACGATGAACCGGCCCAGCGGCGTGCCCGACGAACAGCCGCCGTCCAGGCACGAGGTCGAGAAGGGGCTGGGGAACAGCGAGATGTCGCGGTCGGCCGACATGACGCTCTTCTGCTTGAAGTAGCCGCCGCCGACGACGATGCTGGTCTTGTCCTCGGTGGCCCCCCACGAGATGTTGTAGTCCTGGGCGAAGCCGTCGCCCTCGCCGTAGCCGCCGACCTGGGCCGACAGCTCCAGGCCCTGCTGGCGCTCGCGGGTCAGGATGTTGACCACCCCGGCGATGGCGTCCGAACCGTAGATCGGCGAGGCGCCTTCCTGCAGGATCTCGACGTTGCGGATCATGGCGTTGGGGATGGTGTTGAGGTCCACCACGCCGGGCACGCCCGAGGCCGCGGCCCCGCCGACCCAGCGCTGGCCGTCGACCAGCACCAGCACCCGGCGCGAGCCGAGATAGCGTAGGTCGAGCTCGGCCGAGCCCGCGCCCACCCCGCCGCCGTCGGGCGGATTGCCGAAGTTGCCGGAGTTGTTGAACTTGGAATTGAGGCCGCCGCCGGCGGCCGGCACGCGCTGCAGCACGTCGACGATCGAGGTCAGGCCGGTCTTGGCGATGTCGTCCTGGCCGATCTGGAAGACGGCCTGGCTCTTGTCGAGCGGGCTGACCCGGATGCGCGAGCCGGTGACGACCACCGCCTCGACGCTGTTGTCGTCCGGGGTCTGGGCGGCCGCCGCGACGGGCGCGGCGGCGACGGAAGTCAGGAATAGCGAAAGAAGTCCTTGGCCGATGCGGTTCATGCCGTGCCCTTCCAGCAGCGATATCCCCACGGTCAAGGTTGAGTCGTGGATTCGCTCGCGCAGAAGGTGAATCGGCGGTCAAAAATGTGTCAAGTTCGTCGAACGGCGATACGTCGTTTCGCGGCTTTGTGTGTCTTTCGCAACAATCGTGCGCGGTTTGGCTGCGCCCTCATGCCGCCGCCTTGGGCCGAGGGCCGACATAGATCGACTGGGGACGGATCAGTTTGCCGCCGGCCTGCTGCTCGCGGGCGTGGGCCAGCCAGCCCACGGTGCGTCCGGCGGCGAACACGCAGGTGAAGGCCTTGGGCGGGAAGCCCAGCGCTTCGAGCAGCAGGGCGGTGTAGAACTCGACATTGGTCTCCAGCGGCCGGTCGGGCTTGCGCCGGCGCAGGATGTCGAGCGCCGCCCGTTCCACCGCCTCGGCCAGGGCGAGGCGGCCGGGCAGGGCGCCGGCGGTGCGCGACAGCCGGGCCAGCGCCGCCTTCAGGGCGTCGGCGCGGGGATCGCGGACGCGATAGACCCGGTGGCCGAAGCCCATCAGCCGCTCGCCGGCGTCGAGCGCGGTCTCCAGCCAGGGGGTGGCGTTGTCTGCGGTGCCGATGGCGTCGAGCATATCGATCACCGGCCCGGGCGCGCCGCCGTGCAGCGGACCCTTGAGGGTCGAGAGCCCGGCCAGCACCGCCGAGCCCAGGCCCGCCCGCGTCGAGGCCGCCACCCGGGCGGCGAAGGTCGAGGCGTTGAGGCCGTGGTCGCAGACCGTGACCAGATAGGCGTCCAGCGCCCGGGCTTCGCCCTCGGTGGCGGGCGTTCCCCGGATCATCCGCAGAAAGTCCGCCGCATGGGGCAGGGACGGGTCGGGCGCGACGGGCGCCTCGCCGCCCTGGCGACGCAGGACGGCGGCGGTGAACACGGCGGGGGCGGCGGCCAGGGCCAGGGCGTCGTGCAGGGTCTCGCCGTCGGGCAGGCGGGCCAGCAGGGCGCGCATGGCGTCGTAGGGATCGCGGGCGGCCAGGGCCTCGTCCAGCGCGGCGACCTCGGCGAAGGCCCGCACGCGCGCCGCGCCCAGGGCCGGGGCCAGGTCGGTCGGCAGGTCGTCGAAGAAGCCGTCGAACAACAGGTGGGCGGCGTCCTCGAAGCGGGCGCGGCCGGCCAGGTCCTCGACGGCCCAGCCGCGGATCGTCAGGCGGCCGGCCTGGCCGTCGACATCGGAAAGCACGGTGGCGGCGGCGATCACGCCTTCGAGGCCGGCGGAAACTTGGACCATGACTGAGGTCTCCTTTCGAGGCCCGATCATCGTCCGAGCGGCTTGATCGTCAATCTTGATCAATATAATCAATATCCATGGCGGACGATTGGCTCGATGCGGACCAGGCGATGGCGCGGCTCGGCGTGCGGGCCCAGACGCTGTACGCCTATGTCAGCCGGGGCCGGATCGAGGCCCACGCCCATCCCGAGGATCCGCGCCGCAGCCTCTATCGCGCCTCTGACGTGGCGAGCCTGGCCAAGCGAAAGGCCCGGGGCCGCAAGGCCGCCGACGTCGCCGCCGAGGCCATCGCCTGGGGCGAGCCGGTGCTGGCCTCGGCCATCACCACCGTACGGGCGGGGCGGCTGTGGTATCGCGGCCGCGACGCCGCCGAGCTGGCGCGGACCGAAAGCTTCGAGACCGTCGGCCGGCTGCTGCGCGACGACGCGGCCGAGGCGGCCGTCTCCACCCATGCGCCCAGCCAGGCCCCGACCATCCGCGCCCGGCTGTTCGCCGACCTGGCCGCACGGGCCGGCGAGGATCGCCCGGCCCGGGGCCGCGCGCCGCTGATGCTGGCCCAGGAGGCGGCGGGCCTGCTCGACCTCGTCGCCGACGCCGTGGCGGGCGGCGCGGGCGATGGCCTGATCCATCAGCGCTTGGCCGCCGCCTGGGGGCTGGACGCGGCCGGCGGCGACCTGGTGCGTCGGGCGCTGGTGCTGCTGGCCGACCACGAACTCAACGCCTCGACCTTCGCCGCCCGGGTGGCGGCCTCGACCGGCGCGTCGCTGGCGGCTTCGGCCTTGGCGGGGTTGTCGGCCCTGTCGGGGCCGTTGCACGGCGGCATGGCCGCCCGCGTCGAGGCCCTTGCCAACGAGGCCAAGCGGGAAGGCGCCGAGGCCGCCGTCGCCGTCCGCCTCGACCAGGGCGCGCCGCTGCCGGGCTTTGGCCATCCGCTCTATCCCGACGGCGACCCACGCGCGGCGGCGCTGCTGGCGGCCTTCGATCCGTCGCCCGACATGGCCGCTCTGCACGCGGCGGTGGTCGGGGCGACCGGCCAGGCGGCCAATATCGACTTTGCTTTGGTCGCCCTGGCCCGGACCCTGAAACTCCCCGACGACGCCCCCTTCGCCCTGTTCGCGGTCGGCCGCACGGCGGGCTGGCTGGCCCATGCGCTGGAGCAGTCGAAGACGGGGCGGCTGATCCGGCCTCGGGCGCGGTATGTGGGCGTAGAGGGGTGATCCTATCCCCGTAAAATCCCCGCGAAAGCGGGGACCCAGGCTTTTTCTGAAACGCGCGGTGCTCGACGATAAAACGCCTGGGCCCCCGCTTTCGCGGGGGTTTTACGGAAAGGGCGAAGCCCGCGCCTCTTCCAGCACACCCACAAACGACAAAGGGGAACGCTCGGGCCGGAGCGTTCCCCTCGTCGTGCGGCGGGCTGGGAGGCGCGCCGCCCGCCGTCGCCCCGGAAGAAGGCGACGGATCTCTTGGGCGAGCCGGCTTTAGGCCCGCACGGGCGCCGCTTCCTCGGCCGCCAGCGGTTGCGGCAGGCGGTTGATCATTTCCTTCGGGCAGACCTGCCAGAAGAGGTCGCGGACGCGGTCCCAGTCGCGCAGCAGGCTCTCGGCGAAGGCCGAGTCCGTCTCGCGGGCGTGCTCGGCGATCAGCGAGCGCAGCACGCCTTCCCAATAGGGCGAGGCCAGGCGCTGGACGATGATGCTTTCGGGGTTGATGTTGGCCTGGAAGCGGTCGTGCTGGTCGAACACGAAGGCCATGCCGCCGGTCATGCCGGCCCCGAAGTTGCCGCCCGTCGGACCCAAGATCACCACCTGGCCGCCGGTCATGTATTCGCAGCCGTTGGTCCCGCAGCCCTCGACCACCGTGGTGGCGCCCGAGTTGCGGACGGCGAAGCGCTCGCCGGCCTGGCCCGCCGCGAACAGCCGGCCCGCGGTGGCGCCGAACAGCACGGTGTTGCCGAGCAGGGTGTTGGTCTCCGGCGCCGCCAGGCCGCGCGGCGGCTTGATGACGATCGTGGCGCCCGACAGGCCCTTGCCGACATAGTCGTTGGCCTCGCCGGTCAGCTCGATGCGCAGGCCCTGCACCGCGAAGGCGCCCAGGCTCTGGCCGGCCGAGCCCTTGAGCTGGACGGTCAGGTGGCCGGCGGGCAGCCCCTTCATGCCGAACTTGCGGACGATGTGGCTCGAGGTGCGGGTGCCGATGGTGCGCGCCGTGCTGCGGACCGTGTAGGTCAGCTGCATCTTCTCGCCCCGCTCCAGCAGGGGAGCGGCGTCGCGGACGATCTGGGCGTCCAGCGTGTCCGGCACCGCGTTGCGGCCGACGACCGTGTTGTACGGCTTGTTGGCGCCGGGGTCGGCGCGAACCAGCAGCGGGTTCAGGTCGAGGTCGTCGAGGTGCTCGCCGCCGCGCGAAACCTGCGCCAGCAGGTCGGTGCGGCCGACGATTTCCTGCAAGGATCGGAAGCCCAGGCCGGCCAGGATTTCGCGCACTTCCTCGGCCACGAAGGTGAAGAGGTTGACGACCTTGTCCGGCGTGCCGGTGAACTTGGCGCGCAGCTTTTCGTCCTGGGTGCACACGCCGACCGGGCAGGTGTTGGAGTGGCACTGGCGCACCATGATGCAGCCCATCGCCACCAGCGAGGCGGTGCCGATGCCGAACTCCTCGGCGCCCATCATGGCGGCGATGACGATGTCGCGGCCCGTGCGCATGCCGCCGTCGGCCCGCAGGACGACGGAGTGGCGCAGGTTGTTCAGCGTCAGCACCTGGTTGGCTTCCGACAGGCCCATCTCCCACGGACCGCCGGCGTACTTCACCGAGGTCTGGGGCGAGGCGCCCGTGCCGCCGACGCCGCCGGCGACCAGGATCACGTCCGCTTTCGCCTTGGCGACACCGGCGGCGATGGCGCCGATGCCGGTGGCCGCGACCAGCTTCACCGTGACCCGGGCGATCGGGTTGATCTGCTTCAGGTCGTAGATGAGCTGGGCCAGGTCCTCGATCGAATAGATGTCGTGGTGCGGCGGCGGGCTGATCAGCATCACGCCGGGGGTGGAGTGACGCAGACGGGCGATCATCTCGGTGACCTTGAAGCCGGGCAGCTGCCCGCCTTCACCCGGCTTGGCGCCTTGGGCGACCTTGATCTCCAGCTCGACGCACTGGTTCAGATATTCGGCGGTGACGCCGAACCGGCCCGAGGCGACCTGCTTGATGGCGCTGTTGGGGTTGTCGCCGTTGGGCAGGGGCTTGTAGCGGGCGCTGTCCTCGCCGCCCTCGCCCGAGACCGACTTGGCCCCGATGCGGTTCATGGCGATGTTCAGCGCGCCGTGGGCCTCGGGGCTCAGGGCGCCCAGGCTCATGCCCGGGGTGACGAAGCGCTTGCGGATCTCGTTGACGCTTTCGACGTCGTCGGTCGAGATCGGGTTGCGGTCCGAGCGCCAGTCCAGCAGGTCGCGCAGCTGGATCGGCTTCTGGGTGCGCAGGCCCGAGGACCAGCGGCGATAGAGCTCGTAGTCGCCGGTGTCGCACGCCGTCTGCAGGGTGTGCATCAGGCGGGCTTCGAAGGCGTGGGCCTCTCCCGAGCGGCGCGACTTGTAGAGGCCGCCGACCGGCAGGGTGACGGCCGCGCTCTCCCAGGCCTTGCGGTGCAGCTCGACGGTTTTGGTCTCGATACCGGCCAGGCCGATGCCCGAGATGCGCGAGGGCATGCCGGGGAAGAACTCGGCGGCCAGGGCGCGCGACAGGCCGACGGCTTCGAAGTTGTAGCCGCCGCGGTACGACGAGATGACGCTGATGCCCATCTTGGAGATGATCTTCAGCAGGCCGCCCTCGATGGACGTCTTGAAGTTGATGCAGACGTCGCGCAGCGACTTGTCGCCGATCAGGCCGCGCTCCAGGCGGTCCTGGAAGCTTTCCTGCGCCAGATAGGCGTTGACCGCCGTGGCGCCGACGCCGACCAGCACCGCGAAATAGTGCGTGTCGAGGCACTCGGCCGAGCGGACGACCAGCGAGACGTACGACCGCAGGCCCTTGCCGACCAGGTGCGCGTGCACGCCGCCGGTGGCCAGGATCATCGGCAGGCCGACGCGGGTCGCATCGCTGGCCTCGTCGGTCAGGACGATGGCGCCGCAGCCGCGCAGGACGGCGTCCTCGGCCTCGGCGCGGATGCGGTCGAGGTTGGCGCGCAGGGCGTCGCCCGCGCGGGCCTCTTGCGCCGGCAGCGGCATGGTGCAGTCGATGACCGCGACGTTCTTCTCACCCAGCAGCTCGTGGATGCGGATGTACATGCCGGTGGTCAGCACCGGGCTTTCCAGCACGTAGACGTCGGCCTGAGCCGCGTCCTGGGCCAGGATGTTGCCGAGGTTCTTGAAGCGGGTCTTCAGGCTCATGACGCCGGTCTCCCGCAGGGGGTCGATCGGCGGGTTGGTCACCTGGCTGAAGTTCTGGCGGAAATAGTGCGACAGCGGACGGTACTTCTCCGACAGCACGGCCAGCGGGGTGTCGTCGCCCATCGAGCCGACGGCTTCCTTGCCGTCCTCGACCATGGGGGCGAGGATCATCTCCAGGTCTTCCAGGCTGAAGCCGGCGGCGGCCTGGCGACGGGTCAGCTCCTCGCGGCCGAACTTGCGCGGCTCCGGACCGGGCGCGATCTCCTTTTCGAGATCGACCATGTTGCCCAGCCACTCGGTGTAGGGGTGGCGGCCGGCCAGTTCGTCGACGATCTCGTCCTCGCCGTAGAGCTTGCCCTCGGCCAGGTCGATGGCGATCATCCGGCCCGGCGCGATGGCCAGCTTGCGGGTGATGCGGCTTTCCTCGACGCCGCACATGCCGGCTTCCGAGCCCATGATCACCAAACCATCGTCGGTGTACGCCACGCGCAGCGGGCGCAGGCCCGAGCGGTCCTTGCCGGCCACGACCCAGCGGCCGTCGGTGGCGCACAGGGCGGCCGGACCGTCCCACGGCTCCATCACGGCGTTGCAGTAGGAATAGAGCGCCTTGTGCTCTTCGCTCTGGTTCGGGTTGCTGGCTTCCGGCACCAGCAGGGCCTTGGCCATCGGCGCGTCGCGGCCGGCGCGGACCAGCACCTCGAAGGTGTTGTCCAGGCTGGCCGAGTCCGAACCGCCCGGCTGGATCACCGGCTTCACGTCGTCCCCGAACTCACCGAAGGCGTCGGCCGCCATCTTGATCTCGTGGGACTTCATCCAGTTGATGTTGCCCTTGATCGTGTTGATCTCGCCGTTGTGGGCGAGCATCCGGAAGGGCTGGGCCAGGCGCCACTGCGGGAAGGTGTTGGTCGAGTAGCGCTGGTGGAAGATCGCCACGGCGGCGGCGAAGCGCTCGTCCTTCAGGTCCGGATAGAACTCGTCGATCGACTCGGCCAGGAACATGCCCTTGTAGATCAGCGAGCGGGCCGAGAACGAGCAGATGTAGAAGTCGGTGATGTTCTGGGCGTGCACGCGCTTTTCGATGCGCTTGCGGCACAGGAACAGGGCGCGTTCCAGGGCCTCGCCCTCAAGGCCGGCCGGCGGGGCCAGCATGATCTGCTCGATTTCCGGACGGGTGGCGTTGGCCTTCTCGCCGATCACCGAGGTGTCGACCGGCACCTGGCGCCAGCCATAGATGTAGAAGCCAAAGCGCAGGGCTTCGGCCTCGACGATCGTGCGGCAGGCTTCTTGGGCGCCCAGATCGGTGCGCGGCAGGAACACCTGGCCCACGCCGATCGGGCCGGGACGCAGGGCGTGGCCGGTGCGGCGCACCTGGTCGATGAAGAAGTCCTGCGGAACGCTGACCAGCACGCCGGCGCCGTCGCCGGTCTTGCCGTCGGCGTCCACCGCCCCGCGGTGCCACAGGGCCTTGAGGGCCTTGATCGCCAGTTCGACGACCTCGCGGCGCGGCTTGCCGTCGATGGCGCAGACCAGGCCGACGCCGCAGGCGTCGCGCTCGGTGGTCGGGTCGTAGGCGTGGCCGTCGATGAGGGCCTGGCGGTTCTTCAGATAGAGGTCGATCTGGCTCATGGTCTGATCTCTTTCCTCTTACTCAGCCGCGATCAGGGTCGCGGCCGCCTTGGCCTTCAGGTAGCGGTGCATGGCGGCTGCGGCGTCGCGGCCGTCCTTGATCGCCCACACCACCAGCGAGGCGCCGCGGACGATGTCGCCGGCGGCGAACACGCCGTCGAGATTGGTCATCTGGTGGCGCACGTCCGCCTTGACCGTGCCCCAGCGGGTGGTCTTCAGGTCGGGAGCGCCCCACAGTTCCGGCAGGTTCTCCGGCTCGAAGCCCAGGGCCTTGACCACCAGCTGGGCCGGACGGTCGAAGTCGCCGCCGGGGATCTCCTCGGGGCTGCGACGGCCCGAGGCGTCAGGCGCGCCCAGGCGCATGCGGATGGCGCGCACGCCGGTCACCGCGTTGGCGTCGCCCGACAGGGCGCGCGGGGCGGCCAGCCACTCGAAGGTGACGCCTTCTTCTTCCGCGTTCGACACTTCCCGGAGGGAGCCGGGCATGTTGGCCTTGTCGCGGCGATAGAGGCAGGTGACCGAGGTCGCGCCCTGGCGGATGGCCGTGCGCACGCAGTCCATGGCGGTGTCGCCGCCGCCGACCACGACCACGTCCTTGCCCTCGGCGTTCAGCTCGCCGCTGTCATAGGCCGGGACGTCGTCGCCCAGGGTCTTCTTGTTGGAGGCGATCAGGTAGTCGAGCGCGGGCACCACGCCCTTGTCGCCGCCGCCGGGCACGGTCAGGTCGCGCGCGGCATAGACGCCGACAGCGATCAGCACCGCGTCATGCTCGGCGCGCAGGTCTTCCAGGCTGGCGTCCTTGCCGACTTCGAAGCCGAGCTTGAACACCACGCCGCCGTCGGCCAGGCGCTGGGTGCGGCGCTCGACGACGTCCTTCTCCAGCTTGAAACCGGGGATGCCGTAGATCAGCAGGCCGCCGGCGCGGTCGTGACGGTCGTAGACGGTGACGGCGTAGCCGTCCTCGCGCAGCTTCTCGGCGGCGGCCAGGCCCGCGGGGCCGGCGCCGACGATGCCGACCGACTGGCCGCGGTCGGCCTTGGCGACCAGCGGCTTCACCCAGCCGTTCTCCCAGGCCTTGTCGGTCAGGTAGCGTTCGACCGAGCCGATCGTCACGGTGCCGTGACCCGACTGCTCTATGACGCAGTTGCCTTCGCAGAGGCGGTCCTGCGGGCAGATCCGACCGCAGACCTCGGGCATGGAATTAGTGGCCTGCGACAGGGCGTAGGCTTCTTCCAGCCGGCCTTCGGCGGTCATCCGCAACCAGTCGGGGATGTTGTTGTGCAGCGGGCAGTGGGTTTGGCAGTAGGGCACGCCGCATTGCGAGCAACGCGAGGCCTGCTCGGTCGCTTTGGCGTCGATGAAGTCGGCGTAGATCTCGTGAAAGTCGCCGTTACGCTCTTCGGCCGCCCGCTTTTCAGGCGTGCGACGCGAGACGGTCGTGAATTTCAACATGCGCTCGGCCATGCGCTTCCCTCGCCCCCGATGCCGGGGAAAAATTTGCTTGCGAGGGCCTCATACGGACTCTCCCGGGCAATAAGAATGCGGTGGTCAAATCTTGGGACAAATATATCCGTGATGCCGCCATGGGTATTGCGATCGACTCGCATCTATGCCCTCAAATAGTCCACTTTATGGATAAACCCTTTTTTTACCGTGTCGGGCGCACGCCCATTTCCGCTCGCAAGAGCTTGTTTCACAAGGGAATGACATGCCGGATTGGCTGATCGCGATCGTGCTGGGCCTGATCGAGGGCCTGACGGAGTTCATTCCCGTCTCGTCGACCGGGCATCTGCTGCTGGCGGCCAAGGCGATGATGCTGCCCGCCACCCCGTGGGACACCTTCGTCGTGCTGATCCAGCTGGGCGCCGTGCTGGCGGTGGTGGCGCTCTACTTCCAGCGCCTGTGGGGCGTGGTCGTCGGCCTGCCGACCAAGCCGGAGGCGCGGCGGTTCGCGCTCAGCGTCATCATCGGCTGCATCCCGGCCTTCGCCGCGGGCCTGGCCCTGCACGGCGTCATCAAGCACTTCTTCGAGAACCCGTTCCTGCCGCAGGTGATCTGCGTCTCGCTGATCATCGGCGGGATCCTGCTGCTGATCGTCGACAAGAAGGCCCCGCCGGCCCGCGAGCACGACGGCATGAAGCTGTCTTTGAAGACCGCCTTCTTCATCGGCCTGTTCCAGTGCCTGTCGCTGCTGCCGGGCGTGTCGCGCTCGGGCTCGACCATCGTCGGCTCGATGCTGCTGGGGGTCGAGCGCAAGGCGGCCGCCGAGTTCTCGTTCTTCATGGCCATTCCGATCATGGTCGGCGCCTTCGGCCTGGACCTGATCAAGAGCTACAAGGATATCGACGCCAGCCAGGCGGGGATCATCGCCATCGGCTTCGTGGTCTCGTTCCTGTCGGGCCTGGTGGTGGTGAAGTACATGATCGACTTCATCGGCAAGCGCGGCTTCGCCCCGTTCGCCTGGTGGCGCATCGCCGCCGGTATCGCCGGCCTGGCGTTCATCTACTTCCCGCGCTGACCCGAAGGGCTTGGGTCAGAGAAAACCCCGCGTCGGGCGACCGGCGCGGGGTTTTCTGTTTCGGCATTCGACCCGGCGGTCAGTCCCAGTCGATCGGGGCCGATGGTGCGGGGAGAATCCGCGTGGGGCCGATCAGCGGGGTGCAGAGATAGCCCTTGGTCTCGGGGTGGCCGGGGCCTTGGGCCAGGAAGGCGCTGGCGGCTTCGCTGGCGCGGCAAGGTGACGTGAAGACGCCCCGCGTCGTGAACTCGCCATAGCCGGAGGCTCGCAGCGTTTCGACCTCGACTTGGCTCGCCCAGCTATAGCGGGCGACCCAGAAAGCAGGCAGCGTCACAATGGCGGCCGCGACGGACAGGATGATCCGTGTCCGCCGCGTCGCCATCAGATCAGAACGCGCCGGCCGGGGTCGGGGCGTACTGGCCGCCCTTGCGGTAGCGATAGAGGTAGGACGGCACCACGGCCTCGACGGCGGTGGGAACCACGCCCAGGTCGGCCAGGCCCTTGGCGCCCGGCGTGACGACATTGTCGCCGGCCTTCAGCAGGGCCACCTGGTCGGTGGTCAGCGGCGGGGCCAGCGGCAGCAGCGAGGCCTGGATGTCGCCCAGCTTGCCCACCACGCCGGCCAGCGGCCAGGGCAGGGGCGCCAGCACGCGGGCGCGGCCGGTCTCGGTCAGCACGAACTCCAGCAGTTCCTTGAAGCTGTAGACGGTGGGGCCGCCCAGCTCGAAGGTCTGGCCCGCCGCGCCCGGCGTGGCGATGATCTTGGCGATCGCGGCGGCGACGTCGCCGACGAACACCGGCTGGAACTTGGTGTGGCCGCCGCCGACCAGCGGCAGGGCGGGCGCCAGAGCGGCCAGCTGGCCGAACTTGTTGAAGAACTTGTCCTCGGGGCCGAACACCACCGACGGCCGCACGATCGTGGCGGTCGGGAAGGCGGCGCGGACGGCGGCTTCGCCCTCGGCCTTGGTGCGGGCGTACTTGCTGCCCGACTCGGCGTCGGCGCCGATGGCCGAGACCTGCACCAGGCGCTTGACGCCGGCGGCCGCGGCCTGCTCGGCCACGATCTTGGCGCCCATGGCGTGCAGCGATTGGAACTGCTGGCGGCCGCTTTCCCAAAGCACGCCCACCAGGTTCACGGCCGCCTCGGCGCCGTCCAGCGCGCGGGCCACCGAGGCCTCGTTGCGCACATTGGCCTGGAAGACCTCGATCTGACCGACATCGCCCAGCATGCGCATGCGATAGGCCAGATTGGGCTGACGCACGGCTACGCGTACGCGATAGCCCGCCTTGGCGAGGGCGCGCACCACCTGGCTTCCTACGAAGCCCGAGCCGCCGAACACCGTGACCAGACCCTGCATCTTCATTCCTCGTCGCTGCGATGAAGGGGGGATTAGACGAGCCTGGGGATGTTCGCAAGAAAAGTGAGAAATGCGATTGACGCCGTCAGAACCTTTGCATAAACGTCCGGCCCTCGCAGCGGCCCAACGGGTTGCGCCGCGGGCCCAGGTGGCGGAATTGGTAGACGCGCTGGCTTCAGGTGCCAGTGACCGAAAGGTCGTGGAGGTTCGAGTCCTCTCCTGGGCACCACCCCTTACCAACCCTCGCAGATGCGAGGAGCGGGGTGGTTCCAAGCTTTCCATGCAATAGATATTCGGTTCATCTGGCGTGCATCGCCGACGTCCCACTATAAGGCGTCGGAGCGGCGCCGTTCGCGACGACGCCGACGCGTGGAGACGAAAGACACTTGGCCAGCTTTGTTCATGAAGGCGACCTGCCCGACGGCGTGTTCGCCGGGGCGACCGCGATCGCCATCGATTCGGAAACCATGGGCCTGCGCCTCGGGCGCGATCCGTTGTGCGTGGTGCAGCTATCGTCCGGCGACGGCGACGCCCACGTGGTGCGCCTGGACCGCTCGACCTATCACGCGCCCAATCTGAAGAAGCTGCTGACCGACCCGGCCGTGCTGAAGCTCTTCCACTTCGGCCGCTTCGACATCGCCATGTTCCTGCTGCATCTGGGCGTCATGACGGCGCCCGTGTACTGCACCAAGATCGCCTCCAAGCTCGCCCGCACCTATACCGACCGCCACGGCCTCAAGGACGTGACGCGCGAACTGATGGGCGTGGAGCTGTCCAAGGCCCAGCAGAGCTCGGACTGGGGCGCGGCCTCGCTGAGCCCCGAGCAGGTGGCCTACGCCGCTTCGGACGTCCTGCACCTGCATGGCCTGCGCGAGCGTTTGAACACCATGCTGGTGCGCGAGGGCCGCATGGCCCTGGCCCAGGCCGCCTTCGACTATCTGCCCCACCGCGCCGCGCTCGACCTGGCCGGTTGGGAAGACGTCGACATCTTCGCGCACGCTTAAGGGAGACCCGGACGGTGTCGGACGTGGCGATGAGGAGCGGCTTCAAGCGCGATCTGCGGCGCTGGCGCCGGCGCTCGCGCCTGGTCCGGGCCGCGCGCGGCGCCCTGCCCATCGCCATCCTGGCCCTGATCGGCTCGGCCGTGGGCCAGGTGGTCTGGCTGACGGTGACGGCGGCCGAACGCGCGCCGGAAAGGCCGCAGGCCCAGATCCGCATGCTCAATCCGCGCTTCTACGGCCAGTCGAGCGACGGTCGCGCCTTCCTGATCACGGCCCGCTCGGCGGTCCGCGACGACGCCGACCTCAAGCGCGTGCTGCTGGACGACCCGACCCTGACCCTGGGCATCGACGAGCCCAAGCCCAGCCGGGTGACGTCCAAGAGCGGCGTCTATCGCGAGGACAACCTCAAGCTCGTGCTGCGCGGCGACGTGCGCATGGACGACGGGGGCGGCTATCGCTTCGCGTCGGACGAGGCTTTCGTCGACACCAAGACCGGGGTGATCACCGGAGAATCCGTGCTGCAGGGCGAAGGTCCTACAGGACAGGTGAAATCCAACGCTTATTCCGTATATGACAAGGGCGACCGCATCGTTTTCCGCGGTGGAGTCCGCACGCGCCTCGATCGCGTCGACGGCGGGAACTAGAGGACGGTGCGACAGATGAGGGCGAGGTCGATGAAACGAGCAATGGCGGTCGCTGGCGTCGCCGCGAGCCTCCTGGGCGGCCTGATGGCCGGCCCGGCCATGGCGCAGAACAATTCCAGCGCGCCGGTCGACATCTCGGCCGACGAGCAGGAGACCATCTCCAGCCAGTGCAAGACCATCTTCCGCGGCGCCGTCGAGGTGCTGCAGGAGACCTCGCGCCTGCGCGCCGCCAAGATGACCCTCTACAATCAGAAGAAGCCCGGCGGCGGTGGTGGCGGCAACGGTTGCGGCAACGTCGACCGCGTCGAGGCCGAGGGCGAGGTCTTCTACGTCACCCCCAAGCAGGTGGTGCGTGGCGACCGGGCGACCTACGACTATTCGTCCGACACCATCGTGGTGACCGGCAACGTGGTGGCCGTGCAGGGCCAGGACGTGGCGCGCGGCGACCGCATGGTGGTCAACACCAAGACCAACGACGTGCGCATGGAGTCCAGCGCCAAGGGCGCCGGCAAGAAGAACCGCGTGCGCGCCGTGGTCTATCCCAGCACGTCCGACGATTCCAAGAAGCCCGCCGCCAAGCCCTGAGGCCGTATAAATGCAGTTTCAAACCCTTGGGGGCGGCCCGACCGAGGACGGTCTCTATGTCGACGGCGTCGGCAAGACCTTCGGCGACCGGGCCGTGGTCAAGAACGTCTCCCTGCGCCTCAAGCGCGGCGAGGTCGTCGGCCTGCTGGGCCCCAACGGCGCCGGCAAGACCACCACCTTCTACATGGTCACCGGCCTGATCGCCGCCGACTACGGCTCGATCTATCTCGACGGCGAGGACATCACGGCCCAGCCGATGTTCCAGCGCGCGCGCCTCGGCGTCGGCTACCTGCCGCAGGAAGCCTCGATCTTCCGCGGCATGACGGTCGAGCAGAACGTCATGGCCGTGGTCGAGATGCGCGAGAAGAACGCGCGCAAGGCCCGCGAGACGGTGACCAGCATCCTGGAAGAACTGCGGATCACCCATATTCGCAAGTCGCCGGCCGTCGCCCTGTCGGGCGGTGAGCGCCGCCGCGTGGAAATCGCCCGGGCCCTGGCCAGCGAGCCGTCGTTCATGCTGCTCGACGAGCCCTTCGCCGGCATCGACCCCTTGGCCATCTCCGACATCCGCGAGGTCGTGAACTACCTCAAGAACCGCGGCATTGGCATCCTGATCACCGACCACAACGTCCGCGAGACGCTGGACATGGTGGATCGGGCCTCGATCATCGCCGCCGGCGAAGTGCTCTTCGAGGGCTCGCCGAAGGAGATCGTCGACAATCCGGAAGTGCGCCGGGTTTACCTGGGCGACAGCTTCGCCGACCGGGCTTAAGGCCTCGGACACGATTGAGGCGGCGTCGTCTCGCCGCATCGACCTGGGGAAAGGCCTTGTTCTGCAAGGCCTTTTTCTTTTTCCGAGGACGGATGGTCGCACTGGCCCGATATTTGCTGGCGTTCGCGCCCCGTTAACCAGACTGCCCTTTCAATGGCGATCGTAAGTTTCGTTCGATTTGCCAGGAGGGCGCGTTGGCGCTCAGCCCAAGACTCGACATCCGGCAGGGCCAGGGCCTTGTCATCACGCCGCAGCTGCAGCAGGCCATCAAGCTTCTGCAACTGTCGAACATCGAGCTCGACGCCTTCGTCGAGGCCGAACTCGAGCGTAATCCGCTGCTGCAACGCGACGACAGCGAGCGCGAGGTCGAGCGCGACGGCGAGCCCGAACGGGCCGTCGAGAACCTGGGCATGGAAAACGTGTCGGACTCCGCGGCCAACCGCGAGATGGATACGCCCGGCGACGACGTCTCCCCCGGCGAGCGCGCCACCGGCGACGGCGAGAGCGCCGACGCCGAGCACGCCGGCGGCCAGATCGACTGGTCGCGCGCCGGCGGCGGCGGCAGCTTCGAGGGCGACGACAATTTCGAAGGCGCCCTGAACCGTCCCGAGACCCTTTCCGAGCACCTCAACGGCCAGCTGGTCCTGGCCGGCCTGTCGCCCGCCGACGAGGCCATCGCCGCCATCCTGATCGACGCCGTGGACGCTGGCGGCTACCTGCGCGCCGATCTCTGGGAGATCGCCGAGCGCCTGGGCTGCGAGCTGGAGCGCATCGAGCGCGTACTGAAGGTCGTCCAGGGCTTCGAGCCCTGCGGCGTGGCCGCCCGCGACGTGCGCGAGTGCCTGGAACTGCAGCTGCGCGACGCCAACCGCTACGACCCGGCCATCGCCGCCCTGCTCGACAATCTCGACCTGCTGGCCCGCCGCGACCTCGTCTCGCTGCGCAAGATCTGCGGCGTCGACGACGAGGACCTGCGCGAGATGATCGCCGAGGTCCGCGGCCTGACGCCGCGCCCGGGCGCGGCCTTCCACAGCGATCCGCCCCAGACCCTGGTGCCCGACGTGCACGTGCGCGAAGGCCTGGGCGGCATGTGGCACGTCGAGCTGAACACCGACACCCTGCCGCGCGTGCTGGTCGACCAGCGCTACCACGCCCGCGTCTCCAAGGGTGCGCGCAGCGACCAGGAAAAGACCTTCGTCTCCGACAGCTTCGCCAGCGCCAACTGGCTGGTCAAAAGCCTCGACCAGCGGGCCAAGACCATCCTCAAGGTGGCCAGCGAGATCGTGCGCCAGCAGGACGGCTTCCTGGCCTACGGCGTCGAGCACCTGCGTCCGCTGAACCTGAAGACCGTCGCCGACGCCATCGGCATGCACGAGAGCACGGTCAGCCGCGTCACCTCCAACAAGTACGTCGCCACCCCGCGCGGGGTGTTCGAGCTGAAGTTCTTCTTCACCTCGGCCATCCAGTCGTCGGAAGGCGGCGAGGCCCACTCGGCCGCCAGCGTCCGCCACAAGATCAAGGGCCTGGTCGAGGCCGAACGGCGCGAGGCCGACGTCCATTCCGACGACCGCATCGTCGAGATCCTGAAGGCCGCCGGCGTCGACATCGCCCGCCGCACCGTGGCCAAGTACCGCGAGGCCATGCGCATCCCCTCGTCGGTCGAGCGCCGCCGGCTGATCAAGGAAGCCTGCTGAGCAGGTCCTCCGTCCCCCTGCGACGCGACGCCGCACCCTGTTTCTCCCCGCCTGTGACGCTTTCGAGCAAGCGGTCCGGCCGCTTCCCGCGTTATAGGAAAGGGTGAAACAGGACCGCGCATGAGCCAGGAGAAACTGTCCGACGTGATCGAGGGGTTCGGCGACGACCCCCGGCCCGTATTGACCGTCGGTCAGATGTTGGAGGCCTTCGACAGCCGGGCCTTCGGGGCGACGCTGCTGGTGTTCGGCCTGCTGAACTGCCTGCCCCTGCCGCCGGGCTCGTCCACCCTGCTGTCGCTGCCGATCCTGCTGCTGGCGCCGCAGATCGCCCTGGGCGCCAATGCGCCGTGGCTGCCCGAGGGGCTGGCCGAAAAGCCGCTGAAGCGCGACGACCTCAGGGGCCTGTTCCGCAAGATCACGCCCATCCTGCGTCGGCTGGAGGTGGTGACGCGGCCCAGGCTCGGCTTCCTGTTCGCGGCCGGCGGCGAGCGGCTGATCGGCGTGGTCTGCACCCTGCTGGCCCTGGTGCTGATCCTGCCGATCCCGCTGGGCAACCTGGCGCCGGGCGCGACCGTGGCCGTCCTGGCGCTCGCCCTGCTGCAGCGCGACGGTCTGCTGGCCCTGCTCGGCTATCTGATGGCGCTGGGCAGCACGGCCCTGCTTTTCGTCAGTGCAGGTGTCGTGACGGCCGCCGTCAAGAAGCTGATCGGGGTCTTTTCGGGACTCTTCTGAGGCCGTTTTGCTCCCGCTTGACACCGCCCCCGGACGGGCGCGTTGATAGGGCATGCAAGTCCAAATCTCCGGCAAGCATGTCGACGTTGGTGAGGCTCTGCGAGCGCGAGTCGCCGACGAAATCACCCTGAGCATCGGTAAGTATTTCGACCGCGGCGGTGACGCCGACGTCGTGATCAGCAAGGAGGGTTACGCCTTCCGCGTCGATTGCTCGGTCAAGCTGGCTTCGGGTCAGCAGCTTCTGAGCCACGGCTCCGGCGGCGACGCCCACATGGCGTTCGACCAGGCCCTGGCCAAGATCGAGACGCGGATAAGGCGGTACAAGCAGCGGCTCAAGAGCCACTCGATCGCCGCCACCGCCAAGCAGGCCGAGAACGCGGCCTTCTACGTGCTGCGCGCGCCCGACGGCGAGGAGGGCGGCGACCAGGAAGATTGGGCCACTGAGGAAGCCCACCCCGCCGGCGCCCCGTCGGCCATGGTCATCGCCGAAACCCAGGCCGCCCTCAAGACGATGACCGTTTCGATGGCTGTCATGGAACTGGACTTGACCGAGTCCCAGGCAATCGTGTTTAGGAACGCCGCCCATGGCGGATTGTCGGTGGTCTACCGCCGGCCGGACGGAAATATCGGCTGGATCGACCCCGAGCGCACCAAGCCGCTGAACGGAAACGGCTCGACCCTGAGCTAGCTGGAGCCTAAGCGGTCCCGGCGCGTTTCCGGGACCGCGGCGGCCGTGTTTCGGCGGCCGGCATAGAGCGAGCTAGTTGAAGTCCATGATGATCGGCGATCTTCTTGACCAGGGGGCTGTGACCCTGCGTGTCAGCGCCAAGGACAAGCGCCAGGTGCTCGGCGTCATCGCCGACGTCGCTGGCCGCGTGCTGGGCGTCGATTCCGACCTTGCGCTGGACGGTCTGGTCGAGCGCGAGGCCGCCGGCTCCACCGGCGTCGGCCAGGGCGTGGCCCTGCCGCATGCCCGCGTGCCGGGCCTGGACCGTGTCCGCGCCGTCTTCGTCCGCCTGGAAACCCCCGTCGCCTTCGACGCGCTGGACGACAAGCCGGTCGACCTGTTCCTGGCCCTGTTCGCCCCGCCCGAGGCCAACACTCAGCACCTGCGCGCCCTGGCCCGTGTCTCGCGCATGCTGCGCCAGCCCGACCTGCGCGAACAGCTGCGCCAGGCCCGCTCGGCCGACGCCGTGCACGTGCTGCTGGCCCGCGAGATCGCGACCCCGACGGCGGCTTAAGACCCCCTCCGGCCCTCCGGGCCACCTCCCCCAGAGGGGGAGGATCGCGACCGACGCCGCGCCATCAAGATGCTCCCCCTCTGGGGGAGCTGTCGCGAAGCGACTGAGGGGGTTTTCCTCTCAACGCGCGAAAATGCTCCGCGTCAGGCACGAGAACACCAGACGGCCGGCCTCGTCGAGCAGGTCCTGCTGGGCGATGACGATGCCCTTGCCCTCGCCGACCGGGTCCTTGCCCATCACCGTCATGCGGCCGCGCAGGAGTTCGCCCGCCGGCGGGTTGCGCAGCCAGCGCAGGGCGTCGACGCCCACCCGCTTGGTCTGCGGCCAGTCGGCGGTGGCCTCGCTGTCGAGCCGGCTCCAGATGGCGAAGACCATGGCGTCGGGCGCGCCCAGCGACAGGTCCCAGCCCGGCTGGAAGGCGGCGATGAAGGTCGCCAGGGCCCGCTCGTCCACCACCGTGGTTCCCAGGGTCACGACCTGGCCGATCTCGATGTCGTCGAAGGAAGCGGGCATGAATTCCCCTGGTTCGAAGCGTTCCCCGACCTGACCACGACGGCTTGACGGTTGTCGAGAGCGCGCGCACGGGCCATGTGTCTTCGCGAGTTTTCTTTGCAAGGTCGCCGATGCTGTCGCGCCGTCTGTTCGCCGCCGTCCTGGCCCCCCTGGCCCTCTTCGCCGCCGCCGTGGGACCCGCCCGCGCCGAGGTGGTCAAGACCGGCCACCTGGAGGTCGAGCTGGTTTCCCAGGAAGCCGCGGCCGTACCGGGCTCGACGGTCTTCGTGGCCCTGCGCCAGAAGATCCAGACCCACTGGCACACCTACTGGCGCAATCCGGGCGACGCCGGCGACGCCACCAAGATCGTCTGGACCCTGCCGGCCGGCTGGACCGCCGGCGACATCGTCTGGCCGACCCCGGAGCGGGTGCGCGTCGGGCCGCTGCAGGACTATGCCTACAACGGCGAGGTGCTGCTGCCGGTGCCGATCACCGTGCCGGCCTCGGCCAAGCCGGGGCAGACCGTGACCCTCAAGGCCGCCGCCGCCTTCCTGGTCTGCGAGGAGATCTGCGTTCCCGAGGACGCGGTGGTCACCCTGACGCTGCCGGTGGTCGCCGGCCCGGCCAAGCCGGATCCCAAGTGGGGCGAGGTGGTCGCGACCGTGCTGGCCAAGGCCCCCAAGCCGGCCGGCCTCAAGGCCGTGTGGACCCGCGACGGCCAGGCCGTGAAGCTGTCGGTCACCGGCGCGGCCCTGAAGGGCGGCGACTTCGCCGACGCCTACTTCTTTCCTTACTCCGGCCAGGTCATTGACCACGCCGCGCCCCAGGCCATCGAGCGCGGGCCCGATGGCCTGACCCTGACCCTGGCCCCCGGCTTCGCCTTCGGTCCCGAGGCCACCGAGCCGGTGAAGGAACTGGTCGGCGTCGTGGCCACCAAGGGCGGCTCCTACGAGATCACCGCCGTCGAGGGAGCGCCCCTTCCGGGCTCCGTAGGGCTAGGCTCTCTGCCCGCGGCCGGCGCCGGTTCGACCGGCGGTTCTTCGCAGGCCGGCGGCGATACGGCCGCTTCCGGCCTCGCGGGCGGCCTGCCGGTCGCCCTGCTGTTCGCCTTTCTCGGCGGCCTGATCCTCAACCTGATGCCCTGCGTCTTCCCGGTGCTGTCGATGAAGGCCGCCAGCCTGGCCGCCCACGCCCACGACGCCGGCAAGACCCGCGTGCAGGGCCTGGCCTTCCTGGGCGGCGTGGTGGCGACCTTCCTGGCGCTGGCCGGACTGCTGATCGCCGTCCGGGCCGGCGGCGAGGCGGTGGGCTGGGGCTTCCAGCTGCAATCGCCGGCCGTGGTGGCGGTGCTGTCGCTGCTGATGCTGCTGGTGGCCCTGAACCTGTCGGGCGTCTTTGAAGTCGGCGCCGCCGCGCAAGGGGCGGCCGGCCGCGTCTCGGGCGGTTCGGGCCTGGCCGGAGCCTTCCTGACCGGCGCCCTGGCGGTGATCGTCGCCGCCCCCTGCACCGCGCCGTTCATGGCTGGAGCCCTCGGTTTCGCCCTGACCCAGCCGCCGGCCTTCGCCCTGCTGGTGTTCCTGGCCCTGGCGCTCGGTTTCGCCGCGCCCTTCGTGATCCTGGCCTTCGTTCCGGGCCTGCTGCGCAAGCTGCCCCGGCCCGGTCCGTGGATGGACGTGCTCAAGCACGCCCTGGCCTTCCCGATGTACGGCGCGGCCGCCTGGCTGGTCTGGGTGTTCAGTCAGCAGGCCGGCGGGATCGCCCTGGCCCTGCTGCTGGCCGCCGCCGTGCTGGTCGCCTTCGCCGCCTGGGCCTACGGCCTGGGCGAGACCCGCCGCTTCGCCGGCAAGACCCCGCTGGTCGCCTTCGGCTTCGCCCTGGCGGGCCTGGCCGGCGGGATCGCCCTGACCGTCGGCGCGCTGCAGGTCCAGGCTCCGGCCGCCGCCTCGGGTCCGCAAGTCGCGGCGGCCGCCGGCCCGGGCCTCACGTCCGAGCCCTGGAGCCCCGAGCGCGTCGCCGCCCTGCAGGCCGAGGGCAAGGTGGTGATGGTCGACTTCACCGCCGACTGGTGCGTTACCTGCAAGGTCAACGAGCGGACCGCCCTGTCGGGCGCGCGCCTGGCCGACGCCTTCAAGGCCCAGAACGCCGTCCTGCTGAAGGCCGACTGGACCAAGCGCGACGCCACGATCGCCAAGGCCCTGGCCGAGCAGGGCCGCGCCGGCGTGCCGCTCTATCTCGTCTATCCCAAGGGCGGCGGCGCGCCCGCCATCCTGCCCCAGCTGCTGACCGAGGGCCTGGTGATCGAGGCGGTGGAGAAGGCGGCCAAGGGCTGAGCAACCGGGCTCGCTTTTTGGGCGAACGCTGCGATTTGAGATTGCGTTGTCGGGGGCGCGCGCAATCATCGCCGCATGAGCCTGCACGCCTATCTGCTGTTCGTGACGGCCAGCGTCGTCCTGGTGCTCGTGCCTGGGCCGGACATGGCCTACATGCTGACCCGCACCCTGGCCCAGGGCCGGCGGGCCGGCGCCATGGCCGCGCTGGGGATCAACGCCGGCGCCTATGTGCATCTGGCGGCGGCCGTGGCGGGCCTTTCGGCGCTGCTGCTGGCCTCGGCGACCGCCTTCGAGATCGTCAAATGGGCGGGCGCGGCCTATCTCGTCTATCTGGGCGTCCGCGCCCTGCTCAGCCGGACGGCGGCCAGCGAACTGGCCGACGGCGAGATGCGCGGGGCCGGTTTGGGCGCGATCTTCTGGCAGGGCTTCTGGAGCGACGTGCTCAATCCGAAGGTGGCGGTGTTCTACGTCGCCCTGCTGCCGCAGTTCGTCGAGCCTTCCGCCGGTCATGCGACCGCGCAGCTGATCCTGCTGGGCATCACGGCCAACATGACTGCGATCATCATCAATCTGGCGCTGATCGCCGCCGCGGCGCGCCTGACGACGAGCCTGCGTCGCAACGCCAGGGTGGCGCTGTGGCTGCGGCGGGCCATGGGCGCGCTGTTCGTCGGGCTGGGCCTGCGGCTGGCGGCGGCCAGGGCGGCGGGCTGACCGCGCAACCTGTCAGAAGCTTCATTTGTCACCTCCCGTCGCGTCGCTACCGTGCGGCCCGCACCCCAGGGGCGGAGGGCGAGATGCGGGCTTGGGCGGCTTTGGGGGTTGTTTTCGGGGCGATCCTGGCGCTGGCGGGGCCGGCGGCGGCCGCGCCTCAGACCTGGCTGATGTCGGTCGACCGGTGGGGCAATTCCGAGCATTCGGTGCTGACGCTGGACGCCAAGGACCCCAAGAACGCCAAGGACGGGGCGCTGTCGGGCGCGGTCGACGACTGGACCCTGACCGGCAGCCGCCGGGGCGACAAGCTCAGCTTCGTCGCCATCGACAGCCACGGCGTTCCGCACCGCTATGAGGCCACGCAGCGGGACGGCGTCCTGACCGGCTGGGCCGACTATCCCGACACCAGCAACAAGGCCCGCGCCCGCCACGCCTTCACGGCCTTGCGGCTGGATATCCCGGAGGGACCGCCGGGGCGGGTGACCTATTCGCCCGCCAGCTTCTCCAACACCTTCACCGCCGACCTGCCGCCGGCCCTGGTGATCCGGCCCGGCGACGTCGTGGCGACCCGCACGATCGATTCCGGCGGCGTCGACGAGCAGGGCAAGGTCGCGGCGCTCTACGGCAATCCCCAGACCGGGCCGTTCTTCGTCGCCGGGGCCAAGGCCGGCGATGTGCTGGCGATCCACATCCGCAAGCTGACGCTCAATCGCGACTACGCCGACAGCCTGGACGGCGTGGCCGGCCGGGCCATGTCGCTGGGCCTGGCCGCGCGATCGGCGGGGCTGGGCAAGCAGGTCCGCTGGCGGCTGGACCGCGCGGCCGGGCTGGCGCGACTGGAGGATCCGCCCGAGCGGCTGAAGGACTACGCCGTCCCCGTCCGGCCGATGCTGGGCGGGCTGGGTGTGGCGCCGGATTTCGGCTTTCCCCCGCAGTCGGCGGGCGACAGCGGCCGCTGGGGCGGCAACATGGACTTCAACGAGATCGGCGAGGGGGCCACGGTCTATCCAGCCCGGGGCCATGCTGTTCCTCGGCGACGGCCACGCCCTGCAGGGCGACGGCGAAACTACCCAGTGGGCGCTGGAGACCTCGCTGGACGTCGAGTTCAGCGTCGAGCTGCTGCCCGCCCGGCCGCTGGCCGCGCCGCGCATCGAGACCGCCGAACGCATCACCGTGCTGGGTCAGGCTTCGTCGCTGGACGAGGCGGCGCGCGCGGCGACCGGGGCGATGATCCAGTGGCTGGAGCAGGACTATGGCCTGACCCCCTCCGAGGCCTCGCTGATCCTCGGCGGCGCCGCCGAATACCGGGTGGCGACCCTGGCTGGCCGCAACGCCGGCCTGGCGTTGCGCCTCGACAAGGCCCGCCTGCGCGGACTGGCCAGGAAGCCCTAGCGACCGCGCACGGCCTCGCGGATCACCCGCGTGGCGCGCAGCCAGCCCACCAGCATGTTCACGGCATAGACAGCGGCGAGCACGTAGGCGCCGTGCAGTGTGACGTCGTCTCCGTCCGGTCCCGCCTTGAAGGAGATGAACGCCAAGAACACGGCGAACAGCACGCAGACCAGCAGCAGGTGCAGGCAGTTCAGCTGATAGCGCAGCACCCGCCCGTCCAGGCCGTGCTCGGTCCAGAACCGGCCTTCGTTGTAGATCTGCAGGGCCTTCCAGCTGCGCCGAAAGGACGAGAACGGCGTCTTGAACGTCACGACATTGGCCTCGGGACGCTGCGGCGGCTTGTTCTGCTGCTCGAGCAGGGCCGCCACGCGGTCGAGAACGCCCCCGTAGGCGGTCGTCGGGTCCAGCGGGATCGAGCCCTTCAGGGTCCACAGGAAGTCGAGCATGGCCTAGCCGTACGACCGACGCCCAAGCTCGGCAATGGTGGAAAGAGCGCGGCCTTGTCCGCTCGCGCGTCCTGTGGGAGCTTCAACCCATGGACGATCTCATCCGCAACCTTCGGGGACGCGCCGGAGCGCTCGCGGCGATCGGCGGCGCCTTCGCCCTGGCTTCGGCCTGGCCGCTGACGACCGGGCGGGCGCCGAACCCGGCGTTGCTGATCATGGCCGTGCTGCTGCTGGGCCTCGCCGCGGTGGTCCGGTTCCGGCCTCGCCGCTAGCGGCCTCTACTTCTTCTTGTCGCCGCCCCAGGGCAGGCGCGCCCTCACGTCGTCGATCGGCGTGCGCGTGGTCGTCACCGGCGGCGGCGCGGCGATCACCGGCCGGGGCAGGGGATAGGCCCGCCAGCCGGTCTGGATCAGCGCCTCGAAGCCCTGGCAGCGCGGCATGATCCGCACCGCGCCGGTCTTCGGCCGGGCGAAGGGCGGCGGCTGGCGCACGTCCTGGCGGCGCGGGTCGATGAACATCCAGTCGCCGGGCAGGGCGTAGCCCCGCTCGCCGCCGGTCTTGACGGCCTGGTAGGCGAGGTTGGCCTGGAACGGCTTGACCCCGTACTTCAGCATGGCGCGCAGGAAGATGGCGTCGGCCTCGGCCCGCTTGCCCGGTTCGCCCACCGCATAGAGCCAGTCGTGGACGATGGCGGCGCGCGCCGTCGGCCCTTGCGGGTCGATGAAGCCCTGGCCGTACCAGGGCACGCTGGCGAAGTCGGTGACGTACCAGCGCGGCACGACGATCACCTTGCCGGTCTCGACGTCGCAATAGGGGAACTCGGCCTCCAGGGTGAAGAGCTTGCGCCCCTCCTTGGCCTGGTTGAACAGCATGATCGGCTGCGGCGTCAGCGAGCTTGGCGGCGTCGGCGCCACCACCGGCACGAAGACGGTGGTCTCCTTGGTCGTCGTGCAGGCGGCCAGGGCGAGGCCGGCGGTCAGAGCGGCGACGAGGGAAAGCTTGGAGCGGAGCGTCATGATCGTGGCGTTCGGGGAGAAACGGGGCGAGCGATGCCGTCTTCTGGCGGCCGAAATGCGGCGGATCAAGCGCTCATGGGCAAGCTTGGCTGTTCGCGACAAAAGATTGCGCGTCCGGTGGGCTGTTCCACCGCAGGGCGATCCGTGAGAATGTCTCGCAACGCCGACTGTCCGCCCCCTCGGAGGTTCCCCATGATCACCCGTCGCCTGATCGTCGCCAGCGCCCCGCTGGTCGTGCTCGCGCCCAGCTTCGCGCTCGCTGCCCCGGCCCCGGGCTTCACCGCCAGGGACATCGACGGCAAGACCCGCTCGCTGGCCGAGTTCAAGGGCAAGACCGTCGTGCTTGAATGGGTCAACGAGGGCTGCCCCTATGTGAAGAAGCACTACTCCGGGAACATGCAGGGCCTGCAGCAGGCCGCCACGGCCGACGGCGTGGTCTGGCTCAGCGTCGCCTCCTCGGCCCCCGGCAAGCAGGGCTATTTCGCCGACGGCGCCCAGGCCAGGACCTGGATGAGCGCCAAGGGCGCCAAGCCCACCACCCTGCTGCTCGACTCCGAGGGCGTGGTCGCCACCGCCTACAAGGCCAAGACCACCCCGCACATGTTCGTCATCGATCCGGCCGGGCAGGTCGTCTACCAGGGCGCCATCGACGACAAGCCCAGCAACAAGGTCGAGGACATCGCCGGCGCCAAGAACTACGTCGCCGCGGCCCTCGCCGACCTCAAGGCTGGCCGCAAGGTGGCGGTGCCGGCGAGCCAGCCGTATGGCTGCGCGGTGAAGTACAAGGACGCTTGATCCCCACCCGTAAAATCCCCGCGAAAGCGGGGACCCAGGTGTTTTATCGTCGAGCGCCCCACGTTTCAGAAAAAGCCTGGGCCCCCGCTTTCGCGGGGGTTTTACGGAAGAGAAGGTGGCGCCGCCTCAAGCCGCCGGCTGCGGCGGGGCGGTGATGACCTCGACGTTGTCGTTCAGCAGATAGACCATGTCGCGCAGGGCGAGGTCCTGCTCCTTGACGGTCTTGGCGGCCGACATGGCCGAGAGCTTCTCGGGCAGGTCCTGGCTGATGCCGCGCAGGATGCATTTGAGGTCGTCGACCGCGCCGCGCTCCTTCAGGGTGACGTGACCCTTCATGTCCAGCGCCGACAGCGCCTCGATCTCGGCCTTGAAGGCGGTGAAGCCGGACAGCGGAACGGCGCTCGCCGCCGCGTCCTTCGGCAGGCCCTGACGATAGGCCTCGGTCTGGCCCTTCAGTGCGCCGGCCCTTTTGACGATGTCGGCGAACAGCGGCTCGCCCGCCACCGAAGCCGGGGCCTGGCCCGGCTGAACCACGGCCGGAGCCTGGTCGACGGGCGCCGCCGAACCGGTCGAAGCCAGCCACAACATGGCGGAAAAGGCGATCGCGTCGCAGGACATCATGCGCTCCAGGCGAAAAACGTCATTGGTCTTCATGACGCCGAGACTGACCTTTGGTAAGCCCGCTCCCGTAAACACCGTTTTACCACATATGGAGTTGCCCGTGGCCGACCTCGACGCTGCCTGGACCCGCCTGGAAACCGCCGCCAAGGCCGCCGGGGAGAAGCGCATCGTCGAGTTCTTCGACGCCGAGCCCCAACGCCTCGAGACCCTGACCCTCGACGTCGCCGGCCTGCATCTCGACCTCTCCAAGCAGGCCTGGGACGAAGCCGGCCTGGAAGCCGCGCTCGACCTGGCCCACGCCGCCGACGTCGAAGGCGCCCGCGCCCGCATGCTGGGCGGCGAGGCGATCAACAGCTCCGAAGGCCGCGCCGTGCTGCACGTCGCCCTGCGCGCCAAGGCCGACGCCGACATCAAGGCGCAAGGGCTCTCGGTGATGGCCGATGTCGAGGCCGTCCGCAGCCGGATGAAGGCCTTCGCCGAGGCCGTCCGTTCGGGCGCGATCAAGGGCGCCACCGGCAAGCCGTTCAAGGCCATCCTGCACATCGGCATCGGCGGCAGCGATCTTGGTCCCCGCCTGCTGTGGGACGCCCTGCGTCCGGTAAAGCCGGAGATCGACCTGCGCTTCGTGGCCAATGTGGACGGCGCCGAGTTCCTGCTGACCACGGCCGACCTCGATCCGGAAGAGACCCTGGTCGTGGTGGTCTCCAAGACCTTCACCACCCAGGAGACCATGTCCAACGCCGCCGCCGCCCGCGCCTGGCTGGTCGCGGCCGTGGGCGAGCAGGGCGCCAACGCCCACCTGGCCGCCGTGTCGACCGCGCTCGACAAGACCTCGGCTTTCGGGGTGGCGGACGAGCGGGTGTTCGGCTTCTGGGACTGGGTCGGCGGCCGCTATTCGCTGTGGTCGGCGGTCAGCCTGTCGGTGGCCGTCGCCGCCGGCTGGGACGTGTTCCAGGGCTTCCTCGACGGCGCGGCCGAGATGGACGCCCACTTCGCTTCGGCGCCGCTGGAAAAGAACGCCCCGGTGCTGGTGGCCCTGGCCCAGATCTTCAACCGCAACGGCCTGGACCGCCGCGCCCGCTCGGTCGTTCCGTACTCGCACCGTCTGCGCCGTCTGGCCTCCTTCCTCCAGCAGCTGGAGATGGAGAGCAACGGCAAGTCGGTCGGCCCGAACGGCCAGCCGGCCGCGCGCGGCACGGCCACCGTGGTGTTCGGCGACGAGGGCACCAACGTCCAGCACGCCTATTTCCAGTGCATGCACCAGGGCACCGACATCACGCCGATGGAGCTGATCGGCCTGGCCAAGTCGGATGAAGGTCCGGCCGGCATGCACGAGAAGCTGCTGTCGAACCTGCTGGCCCAGGCCGAAGCCTTCATGGTCGGCCGCACGACGCAAGACGTGGTCGCCGAGCTGCAGGCCAAGGGCGTTTCGGAAGCCGAGATCGCGACCCTGGCCCCCCAGCGCACCTTCGCCGGCAACCGTCCGTCGACCCTGGTGCTGCTCGACCGCCTGACGCCGCAGACCTTCGGCGCCCTGATCGCCCTCTATGAGCACAAGACCTTCGTCGAGGGCGTGATCTGGGGGATCAACAGCTTCGACCAGTGGGGCGTGGAGCTGGGCAAGGTGATGGCCGGCCGCATCCTGCCGGAACTGGAAGCCGGCGCCGTGGGCAGCCACGACGCCTCGACCAGCGCCCTGATCGACCGGCTGAAGAAGTAGGGCCTTACGGGTCCCAGCCGACCACGGTCAGCGAATAGGCCGGCAGCGTCAGCGCGCCGGCCGCCGCCGTGAACCGCCGGGGCGGCAGCGAGCGCGCGGGCCGGCTCCTGGCCCCCGCGTCGCGCCAGGCGTATTGCGCGGGGCCGAACTGCACGACGTCCAGCGGTCCCGCGACCGGCCGCCGGCCCTGGTCGGTCAGCAGGTCCAGCGCGATCCGCCGGGCATGGGTCTTGTCGCGATTGACCAGCATCACCGCCCAGCGGCCGTCCGGCCGGCGCAGGGCGTAGGCGGTGACCAGCGGCCGGCCCTTGGCGTCGAGCGCCGCGCCGGTCGCCGGCCACACCTCGTGCGCCCCGCCGCCGGGCGCGGCCCAGTCGCGCGTCATCATCCGCGCGGCCCAATAGGCCGGCATCGGCCAGCGCGCCTGGCCCTTCGGATCGGCCTGCCACAGCATCATGTTGCCGTAGCCGGCGCAGGCCAGGTGCTGGTTGATCGGCACGTTGGGGCCGTAGCCGAACAGGTAGGCCGCATCCCCGCCCAGGGTCAGGAATTGGCCGACGATGTCGGCGTTCAGCAGGGCGCTGGGCATCTGCGCCATCGCCCGCCCCGAATAGGCCGAGAAGCCGTACTCGCTGATCACCCAGGGGATGTCGCGGGGGATCTCGTCGTCGGCGAAGCGCTGGAACAGGGCCGCGTTCAGCGTGGTCTGCTCGCGCAGCTTGTCCTCGATGTCGCCGCACAGGTCGTCGAACGGGTAGCGCTCGTAGGAGAAGAAGCCCAGCCGCCCGATCTCGCCGCGCTGGCGCAGGTAGCGCATCAGCCGCCGGGTCCAGGAATGGTCGGGGTCCTCGTCCAGCCAGGTGTCGGCGATCCCGCTCTGCAGGCTGGGGCCGCCGAAGACCAGGGCCGGATCGATCGCGCCCAGGGCCTTGGCGAAGGCCAGGTACAGCGCGCCGTAGCTCTCGGCGTCGATATACTGGCCGTCGGGTTCCTCGCCCAGCTCGACCTGGGTGACCGGATGGCCGCGATGACGCAGGTAGCGGATCAGCGCCGCGCCGTTCTCGGGCGTGTCGTAGAGCACGCCGACCGGAACCATCATCGGCCGGCCGTTCGTCAGGCCGCTGGCGTAGACGAGGTCGATCCCCGGCTGCTCCAGGTCGCGATCCTGGTCGATGGCCCGGTGCCAGGGATCGGTCGACGACACCTGGGCGTAGGTCTGTCCACGTCCGGAGCGGGCGTGGCGGACGCGGTCGACGAAGCGGCCGGCCGGGTCGATCGTCCCGAATCCGACCTCGCGGATGGCGTAGCCCAGGCCGTCGCGGACGTCGGTCGAGCCCGCCGGTGCGGTCCCTGACGGCTTAGTCATCAGTATACGGATAAATCGGGCCTCGACCGGCTTTGCAAACCGCAGCAACGCCTCGCCGTCATGGCCTTCGACGACCGCGCCGCCCGGAAAATCGACCCAGCAGCCGGCGGGGTCGTATTCGTCGACCCCCACCCAGTGCTGCACCCGATAGGCGACGGCGTAGGGCGTTCCCCAGAGGATGCGCGCGGCCGAGACGGGGCCGGCGGCGCCGAGGTCGAACTTGGCCCATTCGGGCAAGGCCGGCGCGCCGGTGTAGCGCGGGTCCAGATAGGGGTTCGACTTCCAGAAGCTCTCCGGATCGCCGTCGTCGAGCCGCGAGAAGCCGCTGTTGTTGGCGTTGTCGACGCTGTCGCCGCGCCGGGGCAGGGCGTAGCCGTGGCTCAGGCGGATCGGCGGGCCGGGCTGGTCGCTGGAGGTCCAGTAGCCTTGGCGGCGGGTCGGATCGCTCCAGGCCCCTCGCGGGTTCCAGTGCCAAGCCTCGATGCCCAGTTCGGTGCGCAGGCGATAGGTGATCGGCTTCAGGCCGCCCTGGCGCATGCGCGCGACATTGTGGGCGGTGTAGAGCGGCGCGACCTCGCCGCGGCCCATGCCGTCCAGCCCCGCGCCGAGGGCGGCGGCCAGATCGATGCGGTTGGCCGGCCGCCCGGCCGTCAGGTCGATGGTCACCGTGTCGGCCGCCGGGGCCGCCGCATGGACCTGCGAGGCGGCGAGGCCCGCGCAGGCGAACAGCAGGGCGAGAACCGGGCGACGCATGGACGACCTCCGTCGGGAGGATCGGCCTTTGGCCCGGCCCCGCGCCGCCGTCAACGGCGCGGCTGCTCTTAGAAGGTCTTGCGCACCCGCAGCTGCACGAAGGTCCGCGGATCGATGTCGCGCACCTCGACATAGTCCACCGTGCGCGGGCTGCGGCTGGCGTAGACCGTGCGGGTGACGACGAAGTCGTCCCAGATGTTCAGCTGGGCGCGGATGGCCAGGGTCGGGGTCGGCTTGTACTCGGCGAAGGCCTCGTAATAGTTCGTGCCGCGCCACTTGCTGGTCTGGTCGGGGCCGTAGGTGCCCTGGCCCAGCAGCGGCAGCCAGTTGATCCCCCACTGGGTCTTCCAGGCGACGATGTCCTGCTCGAAGCCGATATTGGCCTGGGTCGGGCGCACCTGCGAGATCGGCCGTTCCTTGCCGGTGGTCGGGTCGGTGACCTTGGTCTGGTTCCAGTCGTTCTTGAAGGTGAAGCGGCCGCCCTTGATCCCCAGCTTGTCGGTCGGGACCACGATGTTGAGCGCCAGCTTGTCCAGCGTGCCGTCGCCGATGTTGCCGGTCGCCGACAGGCCGCCGGGCAGCGGCAGGCGGTCGATGACGCCGACGATCTCGTCGTGGCGCAGGGTCAGGGCGACCACGCCCTGGCCCCAGAACCGGCGCTCGTAGGTCAGTTCCGAGATCCAGCGCTGCTCGGGCACCAGGTTGACGTTGCCGGCATAGACATTGCCGTCGCCGAACTCGGCCGAGGCGGCGAAGTCGCCGAAATCCAGCTGGCCCAGTTCGCGCTCGAAGCGGAAGCGCACCTGATGGCCGGCCTTGGGCGTCCAGGTCGCCTGGAAGCGGGGCTTGGCGTAGAAGAAGCTCTCTTCCTGGTCAGCGTCGCCCGACTGGCTGATGGTCGAGGTCTCCAGCCGCAGGCCGCCCTCCAGGGTCAGCTTGGGGCTGACCCGCCAGGTGCCCTTGGTGAAGAGCTCGCCGCGCAGTTCCTCGACCTTGACCGAGGCCGAGGGCAGGACGATCGGCGTTCCGCCCACCGAATAGGCCTGGTCGACGTCGAGCATGTTGTAGGCGACCTCGCCGCCTGCCTCGATCGTCAGGCTGCTGGAACGCTCGTGGCGGACCAGGGCGCGCAGGATCGATTCCTGGGTCTTGCCCTCGGCCGTGAAGCGCTCCTGGTCGCCGGCCACGCCGCCGACGGTCTGGCCGTAGGTGGCCACCTCGTCATAGCTGCTGAATTCGTGGATCGCCCGGGTCTCCAGCGCCCAGCGCGGGGCCAGGGGGCGGGTGTAGGTCAGGCCCAGTTCGCCGGACTTATTGTCTTCCTCGTAGGCGCTGCGGCGGAAGGCGGTGGCCGAGGCGGTCTCCTGCCATTCGTCCCAGTTGCTGATCCCGTACTTGGCCGTGGCCTCCAGCTTGCCGCCGGCGACCGGGCCCGAGAAGTTGCCACGGATGCCGGTGCTGCCGCCGTAGCCGTCGTTGAGATAGCTCTCGTCGCGCAGCAGGGCGCCCGAGGCGCTCTTGCGGGTCAGGCGGCCGGCGCCGTTGGAATCGCTGGAGCTGATGCCGTCCGACAGGGTCACGCCCCAGCTCTTCTCGCCGTTGCGGGCGGTGAACTGGTAGGAGCCGCCGTAGAGGTCCTTGCCGCCGTCGAAGATGGCGGCGTTGTAGGTCAGCACCGACTGGCGGCTGACGCCCTTCTTCAGGATCACGTTGGCGACGACGCCGTAGCCCTGCATGTCGATGCCGGGCGCGCCGCCGCGGATCAGCTCGATGCGCTCGACCTGGTTGGCCGGGGTGCGCGACAGCACGTTCGAGCCGGTGTCGTTCTTCGAGGCCGGGCGGTTGTTGTTGATCAGGATGTTGCCGACCGAACCCTCGAAGCCCCGGGTGCCGGCCCCGTCGTTGACCACGAAGCCGGGCAGGCGGTCGACCATGTCGAGCGCGGTGTTGGGGCGCAGGGTCGAGAAGAAGTCCGGCGTGAACACCAGCACGCCCTTCTGGGCGGCGTCGTCCATCGGCGCCTGGCTGGTCGGGCCGGTCGGAACCGGGACGTGGGCGGCCTGCGGCGCATCTGCGGCCTGGGCGGCGCCGGCAACGACGAACAGCGCCAGGGCGGCCCCGGCGAACAACACGGACTTGGACATCTCACTTCCCCTCAATCCCGGGGAAGGTCTTGCCGCGTGAGAGCGCCGATCTCAAATTAAACGGCTGAAATGTGGATTAAATATAGGAAATCATTACGGGAAGTTCAGGATCGGGATCTCCCATCTTGCTCTCAAACCCCGAGCTGCCTTGTCTTGCTGGTGTTCATGCGCTTTGAGAGGTCCATGAGCAGTCTTCGGGTACAGATATTGGCGGGAGACGCACGGATCGGCGACGCCGTCCTGATCCCGTCGGATCCATCCATGGGGGTGGCGTTCGCGGTGTTCGAGCCTGGTCCCGACTATGTCGCCGACCGACATGCCCGCGCGACCGAACGGCGAGAACTCATGAACGACCCCGCCGCGCTGAAGGTTTGCGACGCCGAAGGGGCGGTGCTCGTCTGTGCGGGCGTCGATCTGGTGGATTATTCCGAGACCCTCGGCGAGGAGGGGCGCGAGATCCACGTCATCGGCATCGAGCGGTTCGAAGACTATTTCGATTGACCCATCGATGACGCCCGATCTGAAATCGCTGCTGTCCCGGCGCATCCACTGGGACGACTCCCTGCCGGGCGAGCCGTTGAGGGAGCCAAACCCCTATCGCGAATGGGGCGACCTACCGCTTTTCGTTTCGATCTTCGACCACAGCCTGTCGGAGGAGGAATGCGCCGCCGAGGCGTTCATGTTCTACGGCGACGCGGTGAAGAGAGGCCACGTGGCGGCCTATCTGGAGGGCGAGCGGCGCTTCGAGGCGTTCTATGCGGAGCTTGCCCGGGAAGGCGCCTATGTGGCCGACGGCTGGCGGCGGGGCCGTCGTTTCTTGCCGGCGTCGAGTGGCCGCTTGACGCGCATCGTGCGCGACAGCCTACGTGAACGCTCCGGCTTTCGTCATATGGACGTGGTCTTCGCCGCCGCCCCTGTGCGGGTGATCGGCGGTCATGACCGCACCGACGTGTTGTTGCCCGAGACGATCGTCGCCCGGGACGAGGTGTTGGCCGCCGTCAGGCGCCACGGCCTCCATGTCCTGCCGCATGAACCGGGGGCGGCCTGAGCCTTACCGCGTCTTGTAGATCTCCGCCTCGATGATCCCCAGCGCCCCGCCAGCCTTGACCTTCTCGGCGCCGGTGTCGAAGCCGGCCTTGGCGCCGGTGATCTCGACGATCTTGCCAAAGCCGTCGCGGTCGGCCGTGGCGCCGGTCAGGGCGATGCGCAGGCGCGAACCCTTCACCGGCTTCAGGGGCAGGGTGACGTAGCCCAGGCTCTTGGGCGCTTCGCCCTCATAGACGACCTGGCCATCCATGGTGATGCGCAGCGGATAGGAGCGCAGGCGCCAGCCGATCAGCTTCAGCACCACCTCGTCGGCGACCTGGGGCTTGCCGAGGTCGTATTCGATCCAGGCGTTGGCCAGCTGGCCGTCGCTGGCCCAGTGGGTGGTCTCGTCATCGTCGGTGGTCGCGCCGGCGGTCTCCGCGTTCGAACCGGCCAGGATCTTCGCCGGCTTGAGCGTGTCGCGGCGGACCTTGAACGCGGGCGTTGCGGGCGTCGGGCCGCGCGCCAGGCTGACGGGGAGCAGCGGCGCCTCGTTCGACGCGGCGACGGCGTCCAGCGTGATGGTCGCCGGCTTGAGGCCTTCGGCCGTGGCGGTCACCGTCACCTTGCCGGCCGCCAGGGTCGAGCGCAGGGCCACGCGGTTGACGCCGCCCTCGACCGGCAGGGCCTTCGACAGGATGTAGTTGTCGTCCTTGCGGTTGGCGCCGGCATATTGAGTGACGGCGTCCACGCCCGCCGGGCCCTTGGTCACCGGCTCGCCCGAGGCCGAGACCGGCGTGTCGGTCGGCTTGGCCGCGCTCTTGGAGTCGCCCTGGGCGATGCCGCCCCGCCACTCGGCCGGACCGGCCACATCGAAGGCAACCATGTTGAGCGCCGTCGGCACGCGGCGGCCTTCGCTGTCCACCGCCTCGACATCGACCAGCGCCACGTCGGCGGCGTCGGCCTTCCAGCCGCCGGGACCGGTGCGCGGCGTCAGGCGCAGGGCCACCGCCGGACCCGTCGTGACCCGCTCGTCGCGCGCGGTCTCCTTGCCCTTGGCGTCGCGGGCGATCGCGACAAGCGTTCCCGGCGCATAGGCCACGCCCTTGAAGGTGAAGAGGAAGCCGTCCGACTTCGCGCCCCGGCCCAGCGACTTGCCGTTCAGCACGAGCTCGACGCTGTCGGCGCTGGACACCACGGTGACGTCCTTCACCACGCCCGCCGCATAGTTCCAGTGGCCGACGATGCGGGCGCGGGGCTTTTCGACGTCGACCCAGCCGTCCCACATCACCTGGTGGGCGTAGAAGCCCTCCTTGGGGATGCGCATGGCGTCCACCTCGCCGCTGCGGCGGTAGTTGTTGTCGCCGCGGAAGTGGGTGTTGCTGTCGGAGAAGATGATGTTGACCCCGCCCGAGCTGACCCGCTCGCCGCCGCCGGGCCGCTCGCGCCAGTAGTCGAACCAGCGGCGCACGGTCTCGGCGACCATGCTGTCCTGGTTGCGGTTGTAGTCGGGGCTGTCGGCGTGGAACGGCGCGGTGAAGGCGTCCTGGAACTTCCGCGCCGACTCGTCGCGGGAATACTCCATCGCCCACACCGGCTTTCTGGCGCTCTTGTTGATGTAGAGCATCTCGCCGCCGTACTCGGCGACCTTGCTGTCGAGCATCTCGCGCGAGCCGATGGCGCGGCCGCCGTGCGGGTCGAACTGGTCGCGCACGGCCTTCAGCTGAGCCATGTGGTCTTCGCTGATGTTCTCGTTGCCGCCCTCGTAGAAGACGATCGATGGGTTGTTGCGGAAGGCGATGATGGCGTCGCGCATGGCCTCGACCCGCTGCTCCCAGCGGCGGCCGCTGACGTCGCTCTCGGCGTCGCCCGCCGGCATGGCCTGCAGCAGGCCGACGCGGTCCGACGACTCCACGTCCTGGCGGGCGGGGGCGATGTGCATCCAGCGCACCAGATTGCCGCCGCTCTCGACCATCAGGCCGTTGGAGAGGTCGCTGATCCACGGCGGGATATCGGTCCCCAGCGCTGGCCACTCGTTGCTGGTGCGCTGGGCGTAGCCGTGCACCTGGATTGCGCGGTCATTGAGGAAGACGGTCCCGTTGCGGAACTCCGTCTTGCGGAAGCCGGTGCGGGTCAGGGCGCTGTCCACCACCTTGCCGTCCTCCACCAGTTCGGTGGTCACCGCATAGAGATAGCCGTAGCCCCAGCTCCAGAAGTGCAGGTCCGAAAGCCGCTTGCTGGCCGAGACGGTCTTGGTCTCGCCCGGCGCGATCGTCACGGCCGGGGCGGTGAACTGGCCGGCCGGCTTGCCGTCGACGTCCTTCAGGGTGACCCGGTAGCTGAAGGTGCGCGGCCCCGCGCCGTCGTTCCTCACCTGGCTCTCGGCATGGACGGTGGCGGCGCGGCCCTTGATGTCGAAGCCGTCGGCCCAGACGTAGACGCCGGTGGTGCCCAGGCTGGAATAGAGCGGCAGGGTCTGGTGCAGGTCGCCGGTCAGGTGCAGCCGCACCGCCCGGTGGATGCCGCCGTAGTTCACATTGAAGTTGTTGTTGTTCCACTGGAAGCCGCTGCCGGTGGCGCGCTCCTTGTACTTCCAGTCGTTGTCGACCCGCACGGCGATGACGTTCACGAACGGGGCGGGCTTCAGCAACTTGGTCGCATCCACGCCAAAGGCGGTGACCCCGTTCTCGTGGCCGCCGGCCAGCACGCCGTTGACGTAAACGTCGCCGGCCTGGCGCACGCCCTCGAAGTCGAGGATCGCCCGACCGCCGACCGCCGGGCCCTTGTCGGCCGGCAGCACGAAGCGCTTGCGGTACCAGGTGATCCCGGTCGAGTGGTCGTGGATGTCGCGGGCGAAGGCCTCGTCCTCGTTGAAGGCGCGGGGCAGGGTGACCGGCTTCCAGGCGGCGTCGTCGAACTCGACCGCCGCGGCGCCCTGGACGTCGCCGGTCGTCATCCGCCAGCCGTCGTTGAACGGGGTGTCCAGGCGTTGGGCGAGGGCTTGCGTGGCTGTCAGGCTGAGCAGGCCGGCCAGGCCCAGATGGGCCAGCGAACGGGGCATCGAACGGTTCTGGGGGCGCCGCATCAACCTCTCCCAAGCTACTCGTTATTGGTCAGGCCAATTTATCGTTGGGCGCAGATGTGGCTTGACCGCCATCCATGTGTCAAGTCGATCTCACAATTGTGGATGACATCCCGTATTGTGAGATGCGGTGACCGAGTCGATGCCGGCTGGTCACCGCCGCGAGCCTGCGCTATACGCCGCCGCGATGACCCGCACGCCGCACCACCACGGCCACCACCACCATCCGACCTCGCCTCGCGGGATCGGCCGGGTCCGCACGCTCTAACCAGCGCACCCAGCCAGAGCCCCGCCTAGCGGATGGGGCTTGCTAAGCGCCATCCGTCGAAGCCTAGAGATTTCTAAGGACCGACGATGACCGACGCCGCCGACGACGCCAAGACCCAAGACTTCCGCCCCGAGGCCCGCGCTCCCCGCGGCTTCACCGACAAGCGCGCCCGCGACCTGCGCGCCGAGAAGTCGATCCTCGAGGCCGTTTCGGCCGTCTATGAGCGCTACGGCTTCGAGGCGCTCGACACCGGGGCCTTCGAATATGCCGACGCGCTTGGCAAGTTCCTGCCCGACAGCGACCGCCCGAACGAAGGCGTCTTCGCCCTGCAGGACGACGACGACCAGTGGATGGCGCTGCGCTACGACCTGACCGCGCCGCTGGCCCGCTTCGCCGCCCAGAACTGGGAAACCCTGCCCAAGCCGTTCCGCCGCTACGCCTTCGGTCCGGTGTGGCGCAATGAAAAGCCCGGCCCCGGCCGCTTCCGCCAGTTCATCCAGTGCGACGCCGACACCGTCGGTTCGGCCCGCCCGGAAGCCGACGCCGAGATCATCGCCATGGCCGTCGAGGGCCTGGAGGCCGCCGGCCTGCCGCGCGGCGCGGCGGTGCTGAAGATCAACAACCGCAAGCTCCTCAACGGCCTGCTGACCGGCGCCGGCGCGACTAGCGAAGGCCAGAAGCTGGCCGTGCTGCGCGCGGTCGACAAGCTGGACCGCCTGGGCGTCGAGGGCGTGCGCCTGCTGCTGGGCGAAGGCCGCCTGGACGACAGCGGCGACTTCACCAAGGGCGCGGGCCTGGCCGGCAAGGCGATCGACTCGGTGCTGGATTTCGTCCAGGCGGGGGTGGGTGGTCGCAGCGCGACGCTCAACAACATCGCCAAGGTCGTCGCCGGTTCGGCCGAGGGCGACGAGGGCCTGGAAGAGCTGGCCAAGATCGACGCGGCCCTGACCAGCCTGGGCGTCGCCGACGACCAGGCGATCATCGACCCGTCGATCGTGCGCGGCCTGGAATACTACACCGGCGCGGTGTTCGAGGCCGAGCTGCTGCTCAGCACCACCGACGAGAAGGGTAACAAGATTTCGTTCGGCTCGATCGGCGGCGGTGGCCGCTACGACGATCTGGTGGCCCGCTTCACCGGCCAGCCGGTGCCGGCCACGGGCTTTTCGTTCGGCGTCTCGCGCCTGGCGGCGGCCCTGCGAGCGGCCGGTCGCGAGCCGGCCAGCGCGGCGCGCGGTCCGGTCGTGATCATCAATTTCGACCAGGCGCACATGGGCGAATATTTCGCCGTCGCCGGCCAGCTGCGCGCGGCGGGGATCCCGGCCGAGGTCTATCTCGGCACCTCGGGCATGCGTCCGCAGATGAAGTACGCCGACCGTCGCCTGTCGCCGGCCGCCATCATGCTGGGCGGCGACGAGATCGCCGCCGGCACGGTGACGATCAAGGACCTGGACCTGGGCCGCGAGCTGGCCTCGGGCGTCGCCGACAACGCCGCCTGGAAGGCCGAGCGGCCCGGCCAGCAGACCATTCCGCGTGGCGACCTTGTCGCCGCCGTCAAGAAGATCATCGGGGGCTGATCCGTTGAGGCTAGAGCGTTCCATCCCGGCGGAGGCGCTCGACGCCATCCGCGCTCCGTTCCTGTCGGCCGGGGCCGTCCCGACCGACGCCCCGGTGTTGCAGCCCCTGGGCCTGCTGCTGGACTTGGCCGGCGAGGCCATGCGCTCGCGGCTGTTCGTCGTCTCCGGCGACGGCGGCGACGAGGCCTGCCTGCGTCCGGACTTCACCGTCGCCGTCGCCCGCCAGCACCTGGCTTCGGGCGTCGAGGCCGGCCGCTACCTCTATGAAGGCAAGGCCTTCCGCGTCGCCCCGCGCGGCAGCGACCGGGCCGAGGAGTTCCTCCAGATCGGCGTCGAGGCCTTCGAGGCCGCCGATCCCGTGGCCGCCGACGCCGAGATTGCCGCCCTGGCCTGGGCCGGCGCCTCGGCCGGCGGTCGCGACGACCTGACCCTGCTGCTGGGCGACGTCGGCCTCTTCGCCGCTTTCGTCGACAGCCTCGATTTGACCCCGCCGCTGGGCGCGCGGCTGAAGCGCACCTTCTCGCGTCCGCGCCAGCTGAAGGCCGAACTCGAGGGCGAGGCCGCCCCCGGGGGGAGCAGCGAACGCAGCCGCATCGCGGCCCTGCTGGCCGGTCTGCCCGAAGCCGAGGCCGCCGCCGTTCTGCAGGAGCTGTGGTCCCTGGCCGGCATCGAGCCGGTCGGCGGCCGTCGCCCCGCCGAGATCGCCCATCGCCTGGTCGAGAAGGCCGAGGTGGTGAAGGCCGGCCGCCTGTCGCCGGCGGAAGCCGACAAGGTCCGCGCCTTCCTGGCCGTCGGTGATGCGCCGGACGCCGCGCTGGACGCCATCCAGGCCCTGGCCGGTCCCAACCGCGCGCCGCTCGACGCGGCCATCGAAGGCTGGCGCAAGCGCCTGGCTGGCATGGTCGCTCGCGACGTTCCCGCCGAGCGCCTGGTGCTGAACGCCGCCTTCGGGCGGGCCTTCGGCTATTACGACGGCTACCTGTTCGAGGTGCGCAGCGCCGCTCTCGGCGAGGAACGCCCGGTCGCCGCCGGCGGCCGTTATGACGGTCTGCCGGCAAGGCTCGGGGCCGAAACGAAAACCGGGGCTGTCGGCTGCATGGTGCGCCCGGCCCGCGCCTATGCCGGAGGCGGCGAATGACCACCGACACCCCGATGATCTTCGCCATCCCCTCCAAGGGGCGCCTGAAGGAACAGGTCGAGGCCTGGCTGGCCGAGTGCGGCTTCCGCGTCGAGATGACCGGCGGCGCGCGCGGCTATTCGGCCGAACTGTCGGGCCTGCCCGGCGTCTCGGTGCGCCTGCTGTCCGCGGGCGACATCGCCGCCGGCCTCGACAGCGGCGACCTGCATCTCGGCGTCACCGGCGAGGATCTGCTGCGTGAGCGCGGCGACGACATGGACAGCCGGGTGATGCTGCTGCGCGCCCTGGGCTTTGGCCGCGCCGACCTGGTGGTGACCGCGCCCAAGAGCTGGCTAGACGTCGACACCATGGCCGACATCGACGAGGTCGGGCACCTGCACCTGGCCAAGACCGGCCGGCGCCTGCGGGTGGCCACCAAGTACGTCACCCAGACCCGGGCCTTCTTCGCCAAGCACGGCGTCGCCGACTACCGCATCGTCGAGAGCAGCGGCGCCACCGAGGGCGCGCCCGCCGCCGGCGCGGCCGAGCTGGTGGTCGACATCACCACCACCGGCGCCACCCTGGCCGCCAACGGCCTGAAGGTGCTGTCCGACGGCGTCATCCTCAAGAGCCAGGCCCAGCTGACCGCCTCGCTGGTCACGCCGTGGACGGAAGGCCAGCTCGACTGTCTGGCCCGTCTGCTGTCGGTGGTCGAGGCCAAGGGCCGGGCCCGCACCCTGGCCACCCTGGTGTGGCCGGCCGAACAGGACGTCGCCGGACAGGCGGCCGTCGCGCCGTTCGTCGAGGCCGGCGGCTCGCGCCGGGCCAACGGCGCCCTGCTGGCGACCGGCGACCTCTTCGCCGCCGCCGCCGCCCTCGCTCAGGCGGGCGTCGAGCCGGTAACCGTGTCGCGTCCCGACTACGTGTTCGAATCCCGCTCGGCGGTGCTGGAGACGCTGAAGGGTCGCCTGGTGGTTGATATTTGACTAGTATGTCAAAAATTACCGAACCAAACGGTGATTAGTTTGACTTCGGCGTCCAAACTACGGGTCTGATGTCAAAAAAACGTCGAAACCCTTGTGGAATCTAGATCGTTGCCGTTGACACGATCTCGGTTTTGCCGTTTTCTGACTGGGCAAGAGAGAAACGGGTCCACAGAGAACCCCCTCTCTTCGGCGTTTCGGGGAGGAAACGCCCGCCTAGATCGAATGATCGAGAAATAGCCAGGCCCGCCGCGATTATCCCCCGCGGCGGGCCTTGGTGTATCTGGGCCCTGCTTTCCATTTTCGACAAAAGAGTCAAAAACGGCGAACAAGCGTTTTAGCTTGAGCGTTAATGTTTTCCCTCTCCCCTTGCGGGAGAGGGTGGCCCCGCGGAGCGGGGTCGGGTGAGGGGCTGCACGAACAGAAACGCCGCGACGGCTGTTCAGCTGTCGCGGCGTTTTGCGTTTGAGAGACCCCTCATCCGTCATCCTTCGGATGACACCTTCTCCCGCAAGGGGAGAAGGATCAAACCCGCGCCAACCGCCCGTCCTTCAGCCCCAGCGTCGCCGTCTCGCCGGCCCGCAGCGACAACTCCACGCTCTCCCCGCCCAGCTTCACCACGTGCCTGCCCGCCTTGGCCGCCGTGATCCTCGCGCTTTCCAGCCGCCCGTCGCGCCAGCGCACGTCGACGCCGACCGCCCCGCGCGCCTTCAGGCCCGTCATATGCCCCGTCGGCCAGGCCGAGGGCAGAGCGGGCAGCAGGTGGATCGCGCCGTTGCGGCTTTGCAGGACCATCTCGGTCATGCCCGAGGTTCCGCCGAAATTGCCGTCGATCTGGAACGGCGGGTGGGCGTCGAACATGTTGGGATAGGTGCGCTCGGGGCCGAGCAGCAGCTTCAGGATCCTGTGGGCGTGGTCGCCCTGGCCCAGCCGCGCCCACAGGTTCAGCCGCCAGGCGATGGCCCAGCCGGTCGAAAGGTCGCCGCGCGTCTCCAGGGTCTTGCGGCACGCCGCCGCCAGGTCGGGCGTGGTGTCGAGGCTGATCTGGTCCGACGGGAACAGGCCGTAGAGGTGCGAGACGTGGCGGTGATGGATGTCCTTGGCGTCGGCGTCCCAGTCCTCCTGCCACTCCTGCAGCTGGCCGTCCTTGCCGATCTTGTAGGGCGCCAGGCGGTCGCGGGCGGCGGCGAACTCGGCGGCCTGGGCCGCGTCGACGCCCAGGACCTTGGCTGCGTCGATGCAGGCGCTGAACAGGTCGCGGACGATCGCCTGGTCCATGGTCGGTCCGGCGACGATCGACGAGCCGTGGCCGTGGTCGTTCTCCGGCGAGATCGACGGGCTGGTCACCAGTTTTCCGCTCTTGGGATCGACCACCAGGGCGTCGACGAAGAACAGGGCCGCGCCCTTCAGGGTCGGATAGACCGTGGCCAGATAGGCCGCATCACGGCCGTAGTCGTAGTGGTCCCACAGGTGCTTGCACAGCCAGGCGCCGCCGGTGGGCCAGACGCCGAACTTGGCGCCGTCGATCGGGGCCGTCGCCCTCCAGAGATCGGTGTTGTGGTGGGCCACCCAGCCGCGCGCGCCGTACATGCCCTTGGCCGTGCGGGCGCCGGTGATCGCCATCTCCCGCACCATCGCCACCAGGGGCGCGACGCACTCGGACAGACCCGTCGGCTCGGCCGGCCAGTAGTTCATCTCGGTGTTGATGTTGATCGTGTATTTGCCGCCCCAGGGCGGGCTCATCTTGTCGTTCCAGATGCCCTGCAGGTTGGCCGGCTGGCCGCCGGGGCGCGAGCAGGCGATCAAGAGGTAGCGGCCGTACTGGTAATAGAGCGCCGCCAGGGCCGGATCGTCCGTGGTCGGCGAGGCCTTGATGCGCTCGTCGGTAGGGCGGGCGGCGGCGGCCGTGGTCCCGAAGTCCACCGAGACAGCGCGGAACAGCCGGCGGTGGTCGGCGCGGTGGTCGGCCAGCAGGGCCGTCCACGGCTTGCGGGCCGCCTTGGCCAGCACCGCCTTGTTGGTCGCCACCGGATCGCCGGAGACGTCGTCGAAGCGGCGGTAGCTGGTGGCCGCGGCGACCAGCAGCAGCACCTCGTCGGCGCCGCGCACCGACACGGCCTTGTCGCCTGCCGAGACCTTGCCGCCCCTGGCCACCACCTTGACCCGGCAGTCGACCTTCAGCGCGCCCTGGATGCCGAAGTGCGCGCCGTTGCGGCCCGACAGCACCAGGGTGTCGCCGCCCTCGACGGTCACCGTCGGCTTCAGCGGACTGTCGAAGGACAGGTCCAGGGCGATGGCGCCGCGCCTGTCAGCGGTCAGGCGAATGGCGATCACCCGGTCAGGCGCGCTGGCGATCACCTCGCGGCCATAGGCGACGCCGTCGTGGGCGAAGCGGGTGCGGGCGGTGGCGGCGTCCAGATCGAGGTCGCGCAGATAGGCGTCGGCGGTCTCCGGCAGGCCGGGGAAGGTGAGGACCAGGTCGCCGAGGGTGTTGTAGGGCTGCTGCCGCAGGGGCGTGGCCATGAACTTGGCGTTGGCCAGGTCCGTGGCCGCCGCGTAGTCGCCGACCTCGATCAGGCGGCGGATCTGCGGCAGGGCGCCGGCCGCCTCGGGGTTCACCGGGTCATAGGGCCCGCCGCCCCACAGGGTGTTCTCGTTGAGCTGGATGCGCTCCCTGGCCACGCCACCGAACACCATGCCGCCCAGGCGTCCGGACCCGACCGGCAGGGCCTCGACCCATTCCTTGGCCGGCTGGCGGTACCAGAGTTTCAGGTCGCCGGCGGGAGCCGGAGGCAGCGGCGTCGCGAGGGCCTCGCCGGCTAGGATCGCGGTCGCGGAGCCGCCCAGCAGGGCGTGGCGTCGGTTGAGCTGCATGGAGCGTCGGTCCCTTCCCAAGGCGCGCGCCTGTGTCCGGCGCTTCGCGGGCATCAACTCATGGGAGCGCTAACATTACAAGATGACACCGGGGGACATTTTCGCTGACCGCGCTGTCAGATCCGCCGCACGGGTTGCCGCAGAAGGGTTCGGAGCTTCTCGGGGGCGACCTTGCGCGGGTCGCCCAGATAGACCTCGTGGTGCCGGCCCGCGAAGGCGTAGCCGCCGGCGGGCATGATCTCGTCGTGCAGCCTGGCCAGCAGCGGACCCTCGTCGTCATAGGATCCGATGTGCAGGGCCTGGAGGCAGAGACCCTCCTCCAGACGCTCGAGCCGCAGGCTTTCCGAGACGGCGCCGAGCTTCCTGGCGGCCTTGGCGCGGGCCGACTGGAAGGTCGCCTCGTCTACGTGGTCGGGGACCATGATCATCATCGTCCAGTCCCACTCGTGCTTGCGCCGGGCGGTGAAGCTTTCAGGATCGGGCGCCGACCACAGGCCCTCCAGCGGCGCGACGACGAAGTCGCGGCCGTCGGCCTTGTGGGCGAACTTGATCGTATAGGCGGTCGCATAGAGGCTTTCGACGGCGAGCCGGTAGGCCGGGACGGTGTTCGGATCGCCGTGGCCGTCGACCATCAGGTAGGAGACCGGCGGCGCCTCGATCGTCTCGAAGCGGCCGAGGGACGCGGTGAACAGCGCCTTGCGCGTCTTCTTCAGATCCAGCTTTTCCATGGGCCCATCGGGGCGCTAGAGCCCCAGCCCCTCCACCGTCTCCGGCTTCAGCCGCTCGGCCGCCTTCGCCGAGATCCCCACCGCCTTGCGGGCGTCGAGGTCGAAGGTGATGGCGCTGACGGTCGAGGTGGCCCAGGCCGCGCCGGTGGCGGGATCGAGCAGCCAGTGGGCGCAGCGCAGGACGCGGCCGTCGGCGCCCATCAGGCCCGAGCGCACCTCCAGCCGGTCGCCCAGGCGCGGCCAGGCCCGATAGACAATCCGGTATTCCAGCACCGCCCCGCCGACCCGGCCGGGCGCGGCCTCCGCCGCCTCGGCGACGATGTCGCGCAGGGGAGCGATGAAGGCCCCGATGCCGTCGGAGACCCGGCCGATGAACTGTTCGGCCCGCATCCGTCCGAAGGCGTCGACCTCGCCGGTCGTCAGGGCGCCGAGGCTGATGCGGGTCAGGCCAAGGTCGTTGGCGCGGGCCAGGCTCGCCTGCGAGACGACCGGCGACAGGTCGACGCTGCGGGCACGGGCGCGCTCGGGAACCTCGACCGCCAGGGCCTTGGCCCGTTCACGGACGATCGACGGCCAGGGGAAGGCCTCGCCCTCGCGCGGGGTGACGTGGGCCACCGTGGTCTGGAAGGTGGCCGCCAACTCGCCGGTGGCCGAATGGACCAGCAACTGCAGCAGCTTGGCCTCGGTCTCGCCGATCTCGATCACCCCGCCCAGCATGTGCAGCGGCGCGCCGGCGTGGGCTTCCTTGAGGAACCGGATGTGGTGCTCGCGGACCACCAGGGTGGCGTTGGCGTGCGGGGAGAAGGCGTGCGGCAGGCCCATCTCGGCCGCCAGTTCCACGAGGCCCTCCATCGCCCGGACGACGTAGAAGCGCACGTTCATGTGCCCCATCTCGTCGCAGTCCCAGGTGTTGACGCCGCCGCGCCAGATCTCGACGCCTGGCAGATCTGGGGCGGTGGTCATGCGGATTCCCTCAATTCGAGGTCAGCCTAGACGGCTTTTCCGCGCCGCCGCAATCGTGGAAGGCCGAAGCCTATTCCCTACAGTCCGCGCACTTGCCGTGCGCCTCGATCGTCACGCCGGTCAGGGCGTAGCCGGCCGCCGAGCCCGCCGCGATGATGTCGGCCGTGGCCGCCGGCTCGAACTCGCGGGTCGCGCCGCAGCAGTCGCAGATCAGGAAGGCTGCGGCATGCCCGTCGGCCTCGCGTCGGCAGGCGACATAGGAGTTGAGGCTCTCGATGCGGTGGGCGAAGCCCTGCTTTTCCAGGAACTCCAGCGCCCGATAGACGGTCGGCGGCTTGGCCGGCGGGCCGTCGACGGCGAAGCTGGAGATCAGGTCGTAGGCCTTCACCGGCTGGCCGGCTTCCAGCAGCAGCTCCAGCACCCGGCGGCGCGGCGCGGTCAGGCGCTGGTCGGACGCCTGGCAGCGCGCCTCGGCGGCCGCCAGTTCGGACGCCAGCGCGTCGCCGGCGACGCCGTGGTGATGATGGTCGTGGTCGCACGCGTTATGGGCCATGCCCTATCAGGTAAAGCCGGGCCGGGGCGCGTGCAAGGGCGACGGCCCGGCCAAAGAAAAAGGCCCCCGGAGCGGTCGCTCCGAGGGCCTCGTTCATCACGTCAAACCAAACGGCTTACTTGCCGAACAGTTTGTTCCAGCGCGGCTTCTCGCGGCCCTTCCAGGCTTCGCGGTGGTAGGCGTCGCTGGCGATCAGCGGCACCACGGTGGTGGCTTCGGCGAAGACCATCTGTTCGTAGGTGGTCGAGACCTTGCCCCACGAGGCGGCTTCCTTGAGGGTCGAGGACGAGCAGGCGCCGTCGCGCACGTCGGCCACCGTGATCTGGATGGCGTACTTGTGCATGTCGGCTTCGACGCCGAGGATCTCGGCGCAGACGACGGTGTCCTGGGCGAAGTTCTTCGGCACGCCGCCGCCGACCATGAACAGGCCCGTGGTGCCGGCCGCGATCTTGACGTCGGTCAGTTCACGGAAGTCGGCCACGGCGTCGATCATCAGGTAGGGCGCCTTCTCGGCGATCTTTTCCTTCTGGTGCTTGACCAGGCCGAAGCCCGCCGAGCTGTCGACGAAGGCCGGGCAGAAGATCGGCACGCCTTCTTCGTAGGCGGTCTGGATCAGGCTGCCTTCCTTCTTGGCGTTGCCTTCCGACAGCCACTTGCCCATCTCCCAGATGAACTCGCGCGAGGAATAGCCGCGCGGCTCCAGGCGGTTGCAGATCTCGAGGATCGTGTGGTCGCAGGCCTGCAGTTCTTCTTCGTCGATATAGGTGTCGTAGATGCGGTCGATGTAGTTGTCGCGCAGCACGTTGTCGTCGACCGGGCCGGCGGCCTGGTAGTGCTTGAAGCCGAGGGCTTCGAAGAAGTCCATGTCGACGATCGAGGCGCCGGTGGCGACCACGGCGTCGATCATGCCGTTCTTCACCATGTCGCGGTAGACGTGCATGCAGCCGCCGGCCGAGGTCGAACCGGCCAGGATCAGCCAGGTCGAGCAGCCCTTGTCGGCCAGGGCCATGTTGAAGATGTCGGCCGCGCGGGCGGTGTCGCGCGAGCTGAACGACATCTTGCGCATGGCGTCGATGATCGGACGGGCGTCGTACGACGTGATGTCGACGTGCTCGACCACGTTCTGGAGGAGCTCGGCCTTTTGGTTGTTCGGAACGGGAGCGTTCATCGCTTCGGTTTCCCTGACTTTGGACGCCCGTCGTTGATAGGAACCCTTCGCCGGGACGGAGCGACCGACGGGGGAAACAGGTTTTGCGCCGCGCTGGCCCCCTCAGTCGCTCCGCGACAGCTCCCCCAGAGGGGGAGCATCTTGGCGCTCCAAATCCTCCCCCTCTGGGGGAGGTGGCCCAGAGGGCCGGAGGGGGTCAGCACGGCGTTTGAGAGAACTAAACGCCTAAGACGTCAAATCAGCGACGGCGCTTGCGCTTGCCGGCCGCGCCCTTCGGACGCGAGAAGCGAACGACCTTGCGTTCCTCGGTCTCGGTGCGGACCATCGGGATCGAGCGCTTGGCCAGGCCGTACATCGAAGCCATTGGGGCGTCCTGCACTTCCACGGTGTCGGTTTCGCCGAAACCGTTGAAGCGGGTCGACATCGCGACGCCATAGGCGCCCAGCATGCCGATCTCGATGTAGTCGCCTTCGTCCACGCTTTCCGGCAGCCAGAACGGGCCGGGCATGTGGTCGACGCTGTCGCAGGTCGGGCCGTAGAAGCGGAAGGGCTTGAGGCCCTCTTCCACCACTTCGCCGTTCTTGCGGTACAGCTTCACCGGGAAGGGCCACTTCATGTGCGCCGCGTCGAACAGCGAGCCGTACGACCCGTCGTTCAGATAGAGCGCGTCGCCCTTCTTCAGCTCGACCTTGACCAGCAGCGACGAGGCCTCGGCGCACAGGGCGCGGCCCGGCTCGCACCACAGCTGCGTGGTCTCGTGGACCATCATCTCGGCGAAGCCGCGGTCGATGGCGGCCAGGTATTCTGACAGATCCGGCGGGACCATGCCCGGATAGATCGACGGGAAACCGCCGCCCACGTCGACGACGTCGGCCAGCACGCCGGCGCGCACCAGCGCCCGCGAGGCCTGGGCCATCGCCGCCTGGTAGGCGGTGGGGCGCATGCACTGGCTGCCGACGTGGAAGCTGACGCCCATCAGGTCCTGGGTGGACCGGCGGGCGGCCAGCAGCAGGGGCGGGGCCGTATGCAGGTCGACGCCGAACTTGCCCGACAGCGAATAGGCCGCGCCTTCGGCCTGCACGCCCATGCGGACGATCAGGTTCAGGTCCTTGGCCTGGCCGGTCGAGTCGATGATCTTGGCCAGCTCCTCGTGCGTATCGAACGAGAAGGTGCGCACCCCGTGGTCGAAATAGGCGGCCGAGATGGCGCGCCGGCTCTTGACCGGGTGCATGAAGGCCATGCGCGAGCCGGGGGCGTGTTCGGCCACCAGTTCGATCTCGGCCACGGAAGCGACGTCGAACGATCGCACGCCGGCCGTAACCAGTTCGCGGATCACCCACGGGGAAGGGTTCGCCTTCACCGCGTAGAAAACATCGCCTTTGAATTCAGACTGGAACCAGCGCGCCGCTACCGACACCGCGTCCGGTCGCACGAGTGCGACAGGACGTTCCGGTGACCGCTCGCGGACCAGGTCCAGGGGCGTGTGGTACGTGGACAATGCACGTAACCCCCTGTTGGAAGTTAAACCCAGGCCGGCGTTAGCAGCGCTTTAGAGGACTTCGGGTCCGCCGGAGCCGAGCGAGATAGGGGCAATGGACAGGGATGTAAAGTCCCTTTTGAACCGACCGTTCCCCGACCGCCCCCCGCCGCCTCGGGGGGCGAATTGATCCACCGCATGTCACAAATCCGTTGCGCGGCGCACGCAAAGCAGGGAACGGATTTGCCCGCGTCGGAAACCACGTTAAGGATTCGTCCCGACCATGACGTCGGACCCAGTTCTCTCGATCCGTTCCGTCTCCAAGACCTTCGGGTCGCGGAAGGCCCTGAACGCCGTTTCGCTCGACGTCGCGCGGGGCGAGATGATCGCGCTCATCGGTCCGTCCGGCTCCGGAAAATCCACCCTGCTGCGCTCGATCGACGGTCTGCAGACCATCGATGACGGGAACGGGGCGATCACGGCCTTCGGTGGTCCCGTGCAGGCCAGGGGCCGCGTCGAGGACCAGGTGCGCAAGGCGCGCATCCGCATCGGCTTCATCGCCCAGCAGTTCAACCTCGTCGGCCGGCTGTCGTTGTTCAGCAACGTCGCGCTCGGCTCGCTGGGCCGCATCCCGCTGGTCCGCGGCCTGCTGGGCTGGTGGCCCAGGGAAACGCGCGAGGCGGCCATGGCCGCCCTGCACCGCGTCGGCATCTCCGACTACGCCGGCCAGCGCGCCAACACGCTTTCGGGCGGCCAGCAGCAGCGCGGCGCCATCGCCCGCGCCCTGGTCCAGAAGGCCAAGATCATCCTCGCCGACGAACCGGTCGCCTCGCTCGATCCGGTTTCGGCCCGCAAGGTCATGGAGATCCTCCGTGACCTGAACGCCAGCGACGGCCTGACGGTCATCGTCACCCTGCACCAGGTGGACTACGCCCTGCGCTATTGCGACCGGGTCGTGGCCCTGAAGGCCGGGCAGAAGGTCTACGACGGTCCGGCCGACGCGCTGGACCGTGACAAGCTCATCGACATCTACGGCCCGGAATTCGAGGACGTGTTCTGGGAAGGAGCCCCGCAATGATCCGCCGCAGCCTGATCGCCGGCCTCACGCTCTCCGCGCTGGCGCTCGCCGCCTGCTCGGGCCCGTCCGAGGCCCCCAAGGCGACCGACACGGTGACCTTCTCGATCCTGTCGACCGAGTCCGCCCAGAACATGGAAAGCTACTGGGGTCCGATCCTGGCCGACATGGAAAAGCAGACCGGCCTCAAGGTGAAGCCGTTCTTCTCGTCCAACTACTCGTCGCTGATCGTGGCCATGGGCGCCAAGCAGACGGACCTGGGCTGGTTCTCCAACCAGTCGGGCCTGGAGGCCGTGCGCCGCTCGAACGGCGAGGTCTTCGCCCGCACCTTCGATCCCTCGGGCGTCGACGGCTACAAGTCGGTGATCATCGTGCCGAAGGACAGCAAGCTGACCCTCGAGCAGCTCCTGAAGTGCGACAAGTCGCTGAACTTCGGCATCGGCGACAAGAAGTCGACCTCCGGCACCCTGGCCCCGATGACCTACGTCTTCATCCCGGCCGGCAAGAAGCCCGAGACCTGCTTCAAGACCGTGCTGACCGGCAACCACCAGGCCAACCTGTTCGCCGTGGCCAACGGCAAGCTCGACGCGGCCACCAACAACACCACCAGCCTGCGCCTCAACGCCGACCGCAAGGACGGCCAGGCCGATCGGGTCAAGGTGATCTGGGAGTCGCCGACCCTGCCGGAAGATCCGATCATCTGGCGCAAGGACCTCGACCCGGTCGTGAAGGAAAAGCTGCGCCAGTTCTTCCTGACCTATGCGCAGGGCGACACGCCCGAGGCCCAGAAGCAGCGCGACAACCTCAAGCGCCTGTCGATCGGCGGTTTCAAGCCGGCCGACGACACCCACCTGCTGACCGTCCGCGAGATGGAGGCCCTGGAGGGCCTGGGTCTGGCCAAGGAAGGCGGCGACAAGGCCAAGGTGGCCGCCGCCGAGAAGGCCCTGGCCGACATCCGGGCCCAGCGCCTGGCCGCCGAGGCCAAGGCCGGCCTCCCGGCCGCGAACTGATCTCACGATGACCGACGCCGCGATCCCGGCCCCGCCCAAGCGCTCCGCCACGGCGCTGGCGTTCGACGCCCTGCTGTGGGGCGGCGTCGCGCTGCTGCTGATCATCAGCTTCAAGCCGGCCGAGATCGACAAGTTCCCCGAGCTGTTCAGCGGCTCCAGCCGCATGAGCGAGTTCGCTCGCGGCTTCTTCTCGGCCTTCACGGACCCCCAACTCTTCATGTCGATGAGCTGGGGCCTGTTCATCGCCAAGATGTGGGAAACCATCCAGATGGCGCTGTGGGGCACGGTCCTGGCGGTGCTGGTGGCCATCCCGCTGGGCATCCTCGGCGCGCGCAACATCACGCCGTGGTGGATCCAGCAGCCGGTGCGCCGCCTGCTCGACCTGATCCGCTCGATCCCCGACCTGGTCGTGGCCCTGATCTTCATCACCGCCGTGGGCCTTGGCCCGTTCGCCGGCGTCATGGCGATCATGTTCAACACCGGCGGCGTGCTGGCCAAGCTGTTCGCCGAAGCCGTGGAGTCGATCGACAAGGGTCCCGTCGAGGGCGTGCGCGCCACCGGCGCCGTCAAGCTGCAGGAGATCGTCTGGGGCGTGATCCCGCAGGTGGCCCCGCTGTGGACCAGCTACGCCCTCTACCGCTTCGAAAGCAGCGCTCGCGCCGCCACCGTGCTGGGCCTGATCGGCGCCGGCGGCATCGGCGCCATCCTCATCGACTCGATCAACGCCTTCCAGTTCGACCAGACCGGCTGCATCGTGCTGGTCATCGTCGTGGCCGTGTCGATGATCGACCTGCTGTCCCAGGCCATCCGCTCGCGGCTGCTCTGACGGAAGGCGGGCGAGGCTTCGGCGCATCGATCCGGGGAGCGTCATGATCCGCATTCCGCTCGCGCTGGCGCTGGTCGCCGTCTGGCTCGCCGGTCCGGCGGCCGCCGCGCCCGGTCCCGCCGTTGCGATCACCTTTGACGATCTGCCCTATGCCGGCGCCATCGGCGCGGGCGAGGCGGCGCTGTCGCCGGCCGAGGTCGCGCGCCTCAACGCCCGTATCCGCGCGGTCCTGAAGCGCCGCTCGGCGCCGGCGACGGGTTTCGTCGTCGAGCAGACGGCGCAGGCCCTGGGCGACAAGGCCGCGCCCGTGCTGGCGGCCTGGACCAGGGGCGATCTCTCGCTCGGCAATCATGGCTACTCCCACGCCGACGCCAACACGCTCGACCTGGCGGGGATCGAGCAGGAGATCACGCGCGGCGAGGCCTCCATCCGTCCGCTCATGGACAAGGCGGGCAAGCCGCTGCGGTTCATGCGCTTTCCGATGAACCACACGGGCGAGACCGCGGAGAAGCGCGACGGGATCGCCGCGCTGCTCGACCGATTGGGCTACACGGCCGCGGCCTCGACGATCGACACCTCCGACTATGTCTTCGAAGCCGCCTATCGCGCCGCTCTTCTCCGGGCCGGCCAGGGACGCGGCGGCGGGGTCTGCGCCGGTAGGATCCGCGAGGCCTATCTGCGGCACTCGGCGATCCAGATCGACTACTACGCCCGCCTGGACGCCAAGGTGCTGGGTTACGCGCCGCCCGAGATCGCCCTGCTGCACCTGAACCGCATCAACGCCGACACGCTGGACGAGCTGCTGGATCTCTACGCGGCGCGCGGCTACCGGTTCGTGACGCTCGACGAGGCCCAGAGCGACCCGGCCTACACAGCCAGGCCGACCTTCGTGTCGCGCTTTGGACCGATGTGGGGATACCGCTGGGCGCGCGAGCGCGGCGTGAAGGTCAACGGCGCGGAGGAAGTCGAGCCGCCGCCCTGGCTGGCCCGCTACGCCGCCGACGCGGCCGCGCCCTGCGGGCCGGAAGCCGGCTGAGCGGCGACTGCCGAGCTCCGCGCACCCCGCCGTACGCGGACAATTCCAGTCCGCCCCCTGTGTCCCCCACGACACAGATTAACCCCTTGAAAACACGTGTCATCGGGCTGTCACAGATCGGTGTCGGAACCGTCATGCCCCGTCCGTAAAGGCCCTCTCATCCTGATCCCGCACCTAAGAGGGGGGCGAGGCGCAGGGAAAGCCTCAAGGGGAATTCTCAGATGCGGAACAAGACCTCGCTGGTCGCCGGTTCGGCCCTCGGCGCGATGCTCGCGCTCGGTCTCGGCGTCGCGGCCCAAGCCCAGGACCTGGGCGTCAAGTGGAGCGGCTCGCCGCAATTTTCGAACGACGACGTGGCCTTCAAGGTCCGCGGCCGCATCCTGATCGACGCCGTGTTCCAGGACGTCGAGCGCGACGGCGCCGGCGGCGACTTCGACACCCGCAACGTCCGCGGCCGCCAGGTCTTCCTCGGCGTCGAAGGCAAGCTGAACAACTACTTCGCCTACAAGGCCGAAGGCGGCGCGGTGAACGGCGGCGCCTGGAGCTGGGACGACGTCGTCATCGAGTACAAGCCGGTCGAGCAAGTCTCGCTGCTGTTCGGTAACGTCAAGGCGACCGGTCTCGAGAACCTGACCTCGACCCGCTTCACCACCTTCATGGACCGCGGTCCGTACGGCGACTTCGGCGTCGACTCCTACCTGCTGGGCGTCGTGGCCAAGTACCAGGGCCTGAACTACAGCTTCACCGGCGCGGTGCAGGGCAACAGCATCAACACCGCCGACGTCGCCAACGCGGGCGCCGACTCCAAGGAACGCATCGCCGTCACCGGCCGCTTCCACTACGCCCCGATCAACACCGACATCGACAAGCTGCACCTGGCCGTGTCGTACCGTTACCGCAACCGCGGCGACGAGACCGCCTTCGCCTACACCGGCCGCACCAACACCGCCTACACCAACGGCACCACCTTCTACACCACGGGCGCCATCGGCAACCGCGACAACACGCTGGCCGTCGAAGGCGCCTACGTGCACGGCCCGTTCTCGGTGCAGGGCGAATATTCGTCGATCGACGTGACCCGCGTGGGCGGTTCGGCTGTCGGCGGCGACCCGAAGGTCAAGGTCGGCTACGCCTACGTCACCTTCTGGCCGACGGGCGAGATCCGCAACTACGACGCGGCCGCCGGCGAGTTCAAGCGTCCGAAGATCCTCAACCCGGTCACGGCCGGCGGCTGGGGCGGCGTCGAGCTGGCCCTGCGCTACGACCTCGCCGACACCACCGACGCCTACGACACCCTGAAGACCAAGCCGGCCACCTCGCAGGCCGGCAAGTACACGGGCGTCACCCTGGGCGTGAACTACTACCCGACCTCGTACGTCCGCTTCCAGGCGAACTACACGGACGGTGACGTCGATAACTTCGGCGCCAACCAAGACTACGCCATCAAGCAATTCCAGCTGCGCGCTCAGCTGGACTTCTAAGGCCCGACCCCGCCGGACGGGCGTCGCGCCCGTCCGGACACTTCCTTTTCCTCTCAGGAATTTCCGATGAAAAAGCTCCTGTCCTGCGCGGCCGCCGCCGTCGCCCTGTCGGGCCTGGCCGCCGTCCCCGCCAACGCCGCCCGCGACTACGTCTGGGCCGCCGGTTCGTCGACCGTGTTCCCGTTCGCCACCCGCACCGCCGAAAACTTCGCCAAGAAGACCGGCAAGAAGGCCCCGAAGGTCGAGAGCCTGGGCACCGGCGGCGGCATCAAGCTGTTCTGCGGCGGCCTGGGTGAAGGCTTCCCGGACATCGCCAACGCCTCGCGTCCGATGAAGAAGGCCGAGTTCGACCAGTGCGCCGCCAAGGGCGTCAAGGACATCATCCAGATCAAGATCGGCTTCGACGGCATCGTGGTCGCCACCGACAAGGACGGCGCCGACTACAACTTCAAGACCGAGCACCTCTATCTCGGCCTGGCCAAGACCGTGCTGAAGGGCGGCCAGTTCGTCGCCAACCCGTACAACAGCTGGGACGACGTCGGCGCCGGCCTGCCGGGCAACCGCATCCAAGTCTACGGCCCGCCGCCCACCTCGGGCACCCGCGACGCCTTCGTGGAACTGGCCATCGAAGCCGGCGCCCGCAAGTTCCCGACCGCCGACGCCATCCGCTCGGACAACGAAAAGAAGTTCAAGCAACTGGTCGACCCGCTGCGTAACGACGGCTGGATCGACGCCGGCGAAAACGACAACGCCATCGTCGGCACCCTGACCAAGACCCCGGGCTCGCTGGGCGTCTTCGGCTGGTCGTACCTCGAAGAGAACATGGACAAGATCAAGGGCGCGACCATCAACGGCGTGCGTCCTTCGGCCCAGACGATCGCCGACGGCTCCTACCCGCTGTCGCGCTCGCTGTTCATCTACGTCAAGAAGGCCAACATCGGCGTCACGCCGGGCCTGGAAGACTTCCTGAAGGAGTTCACCTCCGACGCCGCCACGGGCCGCGGCGGCTACCTGCAGGGCCGCGGTCTGATCCCGCTGCCCCCGGGCCAGCACCAGGCCCAGAAGGACGTCGTCGCCAAGAAGGCCACGATGCCGCGTCCGGCCGCTTAATCGGCCCGGATAAGCGCGGTTTTCGCCGCGCGACCGAAGATTGCGCCGCGGTCCTATGGGCCGCGGCGTTTTCTTTTGTATAGTGTCCTCCGGTCCGCCCGCGCCGCGTCAAGAAAGTCTGGGCCGTGGCCGCCGTCCGGCGCCGCGTCACTTGCCCCTAGGGACAATGATACTCCTCGCGCTCGCCGTCGTTCTGTTCCTCGTTCTGTTGAACGGGGTCTTCGCCATGTCCGAACTCGCGGTGGTCTCCGCGCGGCGGGCCAGACTGCAGAGCCAGGCCGACCGGGGAGACCGCGGCGCCAAGATCGCCCTCTCCCTCGCCGAACATCCAACCCGCTTCCTCTCGGCCGTGCAGGTCGGCATCACCCTGATCGGCATCCTGGCCGGCGCCTACGGCCAGGCGACGATCGCCGGCGCGCTGGACAAGTGGCTGGAGCCGATGCCGGTGATCGGCCCGCACTCCGAGGCGATCGCCACCACCATCGTCGTCATCGGCCTGACCTACGTGTCGGTGATCCTGGGCGAGTTGGTGCCCAAGCGCCTGGCCCTGATCTTTCCCGACACCATCGCCCGCGCCATGGCCCCGTTCCTGGCCTTCGTGGCCACGATGCTGCGCCCGTTCGTCACCCTGCTGACCGTCTCGACGGCGGCCATCCTCAAGCTGATGGGCGTGCGCGACGAGCGCAACAGCGGCATCACCTCCGAAGAGGTCGAGACCGTGCTGGCCGAAGGCGCCGACGCCGGCCTGATCGAGCCGGAAGAGCGCACCATGATCCAGGAGGTGCTGCGCCTGGGCGACCGTCCGGTGCGCGTGGCCATGACCCCGCGCCGCGACCTCTACTGGATCTCGCTGTCGGACGAGCCCGAGGCCGTGCAGGCCGAGGTCCGCGAGTGCCCCTATTCGCGCATCGTCGTGGCCCTGGAAGGCGACCTCGACGGCGAGATCGGCGTGGTGCTGAAGAAGGACCTGCTGGACTCCTGCCTGGGCGGCGAGCCGCTGGACCTGCGCGCCCATATCCAGCAGCCGATCGCCATCCCCGAGACCATGTCGCTGCTGCGCGCCATGGCCGTCTTCAAGCAGACCTCGCTGCACATGGCCCTGGTGGTCGACGAGTTCGGCTCGGTGCAGGGCGTGATCACGCCGCTGGACCTGCTGGAGATGATCGCCGGCGACTTCCCCGAGGATCACGACGAGGGCGAACGCCGCATCCTGCGCCGCGAGGACGGCAGCTGGCTGGTCGACGCCCGCCTCGACATCCAGGAGCTCAACGACGCCCTGGGCGAGAACTTCGAGGCCGAGGGCGGCTACCACACCGTGGCCGGCCTGATCCTCGACCGCCTGGGCCGCATCCCGGCCGAGGGCGAGATCCTTCACCTGGGGGCGTTCGACGTCGAGATCGTCGACATGGACGGCTCGCGCATCGACAAGGTCATCCTCAAGCCCGGCAAGCGCCGCGAGGACAACGAGGACTGAGCGTCGGGCGCGAGGGGAAGACGCGGGGGATAGTCAGATGAGCCAGCCGGGACCCTGGGGCGTCGAGCCGCCGCCGGAAACCGAGGTCGCGCCCGCCAAGGCCGCCAAAGTCGCTAAGGTCGCCAAGCCGGAAGGGCCGTCGCGGCCGTCCTGGCGGCGCTGGCTGGCCTGGGCGCTGCTGGCTGGCGGCATCGTGGCGGTGCTCGTCCTGCTGGGCCGCTTCGCGCCCTGGGGACCGCGGGACGGCTACGACCGTACCTACATCCTGATGTGGGGCGGCGCGATCGTGCTGTTCTCGGGCGCGCTGCTGCGGGCGACCCGGCGCGAGGCCCTCCGGGGCGTCGGTTTCGTGGCCCTGTGGCTGGTGATCGCCGCCGTCCTGGGCATGGGCTATCTCTACCGGGCCGAACTGGCCGAGGCGCCGCAGCGCCTTCTGATGGCGCTGAATGTCGGCGCGCCGGTGACGACGGGCGAGCGGGAACTGCGCGTGGCCAAGAACGCCGGCGGCGCCTTCGTCATCATCGGCGAGGTCAACGGCCAGCGGGTGCCGTTCATGGTCGACACCGGCGCCAGCCACACCGTGCTCAGCCCCGCCGACGCCCAGCGCATCGGCGTGCCGATCGAGACCCTGAACTACGACCAGACCGCCGAGACCGCCAACGGCCTGGGCTACGGCGCGGTCTGGACCGCCGATCGCCTGGCCATCGGCCCGATCGTCCGCAAGGACTTCACCATGGACGTCAACAAGGCCCCGATGGGCGGCTCCCTGCTGGGCATGAGCTTCCTCGACACCCTGGAGTCCTACGAGGTCCGCGACGGGGTGCTGATCCTGAGGTGGCGGGAGTAGCGCTGTCTTGGCGCGCATCATCCGGCGGTCAAACATTCAAGGTTGTGTAAGTGAGTGCTCGCTACTAATCTGAGCGCATGATCAAGCTGTCCAGCCTCTTAGTGGTGACGGTCCTGGCCCTTTCCAGTCAGGCTGCCGCCGAGCCCGTGAAGGCCGCGGTCCGGGTGTTCTATTGCGGCGAGCTGTCGGATGAGGCCCAGGAGACCAAGCTGAACTACTTTCGGCTAGGCGAGGGAATCCAGACAGCGACCTGGATGGGCGTGGTGCGCGCGCCGAAGGTCCGGCCCGGTCCGCCGCCGTTGTCCTGGTGCCGCGCGATGATGTCCCAGGACGTCGATCCGGCCACCTGCCGGCAGGACGGCAATCCCCCCGTCGTCAGCGGCGCGCTCGCCTTCACCGTCGTCGAGACGCTGATCGGCGCGCCGACCAAGGAGATCGAGGTGGCGCCGGAGGCCGGCGTGCGCGTGCTGCTCAACGCCGAATATCGGGCCAAGTCTTCGCTCTCGGCCTGCCGGCAGGCCAACGAGTTCGATAGCAGCGGCGGGACGCCCTATTTCTCGCCGACCATCGTCTCGCTCGACCCGCGCCGGGAGTATGTGCTGCTGCTGAAGCCGGGCGCCTATGTCCAGCCTGGGGCGGACCCGCAATCGTCCCCCGGGGTTTGGGCGGCCGCCTTCGCTATGGTGCAGAACGGAGACCGGCTGCGCGGCGACCTGCGCCAGGCCGTGAAGGCCTGGGAGCGCCACCGCCGTGAAGAGGGCGAGGCCAAGTCGCCTGAGGAGCGATAGAGCCTGGGCCCCTAGGCCGCCGTCTTCCGGCGGATCCGCGCCAGCCGCCGAAGCCGCCGCCAGAAGCGGGTCTTTTCCGGTTCGGGGTAGGGCTGCAGGTTCTTGAAGAACTCCTCGGCGCAGGCGCGCCACGAGAAGCCTTCGGCGAACTTGCGCACCGTGGCGTGGTCGATGTCGAGGCAGGCCAGGCACGCCTCGCGCAGGCCGTCGGTCTGGCCGGGCGCCAGCACGCCGGCGCCGGAGCCCGGGATGATGTCGATGGGCCCGGGCGCCGAGAAGGCCGCCACCGGCACGCCGGCGGCCATGGCCTCCAGGATCACTAGGCCGAAGGTGTCGGTCAGCGACGGGAAGCAGAAGACGTCGGCGCAGGCGAAGTAGCGGGCCAGTTCGTCGCCGAACTTGGCGCCCAGGAACTTCACCTCGGGATATTTCTCGGCCAGCTCCTCGCGCTGGGGACCATCGCCGATGACGACCTTGGTGCCCGGCAGGTCGAGGCTGGCGAAGGCCTCGATGTTCTTCTCGACGGCCACGCGGCCGACATTGAGGAAGATCGGTCGGGCCAGGCCCTCAAACAGGTCCGGCTCGCCCGGCAGGCGCGGCTTGAAGACGTCGGTGTCGACGCCGCGCGACCAGGGCGAGATGTTGCGGAAGCCGTGGCGCACCAGCTCGTCGCGCATGGTCGGCGTGGCCACCATCAGGCGGCCCGACGGCTTGTGGAACCAGCGCATGTAGGTGTAGCCGGCCGCCAGCGGCAGCGGCAGGCGGGCCGAGACGTACTCGGGAAAGCGCGTGTGGTAGCTGGTCGTGAACGGCAGCTTCCACTCCAGGCAGATGCGGCGCGCGGCCAGGCCGATCGGACCCTCGGTGGCGATGTGGATCGCCTCGGGCTCGAACGACTTGAAGCGCTCCTGCACCGGCTCGTAGGCGCCGATGGCGAGCTTGATCTCGGGATAGGTGGGCAGCGGGAAGGTGGGGAACTGGTCAGGGCTGACCACGTCCACCTCATGGCCCATGGCGCGAAGCTCGGCCATCACCTTGGTGAGGGTCCGAACCACGCCGTTGACCTGCGGCTCCCATGCGTCGGTGGCGAGAAGTATCCGCATCAGGCGGCGGCAGGCTCCGGCAACGGGGGCTCGACGGCGAGCGCCCGGGCCCGGTCGATCACCGACCAGGACCTCATCTTCGACCATTCGAGGATTTCGAGTTGGCCGTCCATATGCTCCACCAGAGCGGTGCAGCTTTCAACCCAGTCGCCGTCGTTGACGTAAAGAATACCGTCGATCTCTCGCATCTCGGCCTTGTGGATGTGGCCGCAGATCACGCCGTCGACGCCGCGACGGCGAGCCTCGTCGGCGACGGCGGCCTCGAAGTTCTCGATGAACTGCAATGCGTTCTTCACCTTGACCTTCAGATAGGCCGAGAGACTCCAGTATCCGAACCCCATTCTCCGCCGCGCGCGGTTGAGCAAGGTGTTCAGCATGAGGATGGTTCTATAGGACCAATCCCCGAGGAAGGCGAGCCACTTGGCGTGCTGCACGACGCCGTCGAACTCGTCGCCGTGGACCACCAGGTAGCGCTTGCCGTCGGCGGCTTCGTGGATCACGTCGCGGGCCACGACCACGCCGCCGAAGTGGGTGCCGCAGAAGTCACGGACCCGATCGTCGTGGTTGCCGGGCACGTAGATCACCTCGACGCCCTTGCGGGCCAGGCGCAGGATCTTCTGCACCACGTCGTTGTGGCTCTGGGGCCAGTACCAGCCGCTGCGCAGCTTCCAGCCGTCGATGATGTCGCCGACCAGATACAGCCGGTCGCATTCGACGTGGCGGATGAAGTCGAGCAGCAGCTCGGCCTGACAGCCGCGCGTGCCCAGATGGATGTCGCTGATGAAGATGCTGCGATAGCGGCGGACTTCGATCTCGGCGGCCATGACCGGCTCCCCAGCGCTGTGCGGCCTTCGCCCCCGCGATGGCCGCTCCCCAAGCGAGAACTGAGGGTGGCGGATAAGCTGATTGCATGTCGCTTTGATGAAACCGTCCGGGTTCGGCGTCCTTCGAGGGCGCGGCGAATCGCCCGGTGGTGGCCGAACGAGGGTAGGCGCCGTAGGGTCAGCCTCCCTTTCGACCAGTTCCTGCGCGTGCGGCAGGCGCGTCCGCGACGGCGCGACACCGGCCTCATCCCTTGTGTTCTTTGGGAAAACGGCTGTTGCAGCGCAGCATGCTCCGCACTAGATCACGCCCATGGACGCCGCCCGCCTCGCCAAGGACACGCCGAAATCGCTGAAGACGCGCGCGCGGATTCTCGATTGCGCCATGCGTCTGTTCGCCGAGACCGGCTACCACGCGGCCACCAACCCGGTGATCGCCGACGCCGCGGGCCTGACGCGCGGGGCGATGCTCTATCATTTCCCGACCCGCGAAGCCCTGGTCGAGGCCGCCGTGGCCCACGTCCAGGCCGCCCGCTCGGCCCTGTTCCGCGCCGCCGCCGACAGCATCCCGGCCGGGGCCGACGTCACCGAGCACGCCATCGACAGCTACTGGGACCTGCTGCAGAGCGAGCCCTTCCTGGCCTTCGCCGAGCTGGAGGCCGCCGGCCGCACCGACCCGGCCATCCAGGCCCTGCTGGCCCCGGCCCAGGCCGAGTTCGATCGCGCCCAGGCCGGCGACCACTTCCTGAAGATCCTGCACGCCGGCGCCGGCCCGCGCTTCCAGGCCAGCCGCGACCTCGCCCGCTTCATGCTCGAAGGCCTGGCCCGCACCACCCTGACCTATGACGGCGAAGGCCGCCGCGAGCGACTGCTGATGCTGATCAAGCGCGCCACGCACATGCTCAACCGCAAGGGCGACATCCAGGACCTGTGGCCGGACTGACGGTGAGGACCCCCTCCGGCCCTCCGGGCCACCTCCCCCAGAGGGGGAGGATTTACGCCGCGGATGCTCCCCCTCTGGGGGAGCTGTCGCAGAGCGACTGAGGGGGCCGCGCAGCGGCTACGAGGGTATCGGCAGCGCCGTCGTGAACTTGATCTGTTCCATCGCGAAGCTCGACGATACGTCGCTCAACGGCGCGGTGGCGATCAGGCGTTTGTAGAAGCGGTCGTAGGCGGCGATGTCCTTGACCACCACCTTCAGCAGATAGTCGACCTCGCCGCTCATCCGGTAGAACTCGACCACCTCGGGCAGGGCAGAAGCGCCCTTGGCGAAGGTCTCGAGCCAGGCCTCGTCGTGGCGGCCGGTCTTGACCGCCACGAACACCGTCAGCGAGACGTCCAGGGCCTCGCGGTCGAGCAGGGCGACGCGGGCGGTGATGACGCCGGTGTCCTGCAGCCGCTTCAGCCGCTTCCAGCACGGGGTCTGGGACAGGCCCACCCGCTCGGCCAGCTCGGCGATCGAGACGGTGGCGTCCTCCTGCAGGATGGCGAGCAGGCGGCGGTCGATGGAATCGAGATCGATCATCTCTCAATTTCGGAATCTGGAGATTGAAGTTCTCCAAACCTGCGCGTTCGCCCGAAGTTCGACAATGCCTTTCTCGCCGGCGCGCCGCATCCTGGCGTCCTCCATCGAAGCAAGGGGACCTTTGATGTTCGCGCTGTTCACCCGCCACCCGCGCCAGGTCGGCGAAACCTATGGCGAGCATTTCGCCATGGCCTGGAGCTTCGGCCTGCCGATGGTCGCCGCGGGCCTGGCCTGCCTGGTTCACGGCCTGCTGCCCTTCCTGTTCGAACGCACCGGCAGCGACTGCGTGAAGCGCCTGCATGCGCGGATGAAGGGGCGCGGGGCCCAGATGCATAGCGCTCCCGCCAGCGGCCCGATCGGCTACCAGGCGTTCGACGCCGCGATCTGATCCGACGATCCTTCGGTCGATCCGGGCCTTTTCCGGCGTTTCGTCCGTGGAAGGCGCGATTTCGCGGCGCGGCCGAAGATATGTCGTCTTTGCGGTCCGCCCTCTTGGCGGGGCGCCGATCCCCAGCCATGGTCGCCCGGCAGTCGGGAGGACGAGCATGAGTTTCTGGACGCGCCGCAAGGCGATCGACGGGGCGGCGGGCCATGGCGGCCATGAGCTGAAGAAGACCCTGAGCTGGCCGCACCTGGTGGCCCTGGGCGTCGGCGCCATCGTCGGCACCGGCATCTACACCCTGACCGGCGTGGGCGCGGGCCTGGCCGGGCCGGGCGTGATCCTGTCGTTCCTGATCGCCGGCGCGGTCTGCGCCTGCGCGGCGCTCTGCTACGCCGAGCTGTCGACCATGATTCCTGCCTCGGGCAGCGCCTACACCTACAGCTATGTCGCCATGGGCGAGCCGGTGGCCTGGGTGATCGGCTGGAGCCTGATCCTCGAATACACCCTGGTCTGCGCCGCCGTGGCGGTGGGCTGGTCGGCTCACGCCCAGGGGCTGTTCCGGATGATCGGCACGCCCGAGTTCCTGCTGGCCGGTCCGCACGCCGGCGGCATCGTCAACCTGCCGGCCGTGATCATCTCGATGGCGGTCGCCGGCCTGCTGGCGCTCGGCACCCGCGAGAGCGCCACGGTCAACATGGTGCTGGTGGTGATCAAGATCGCCGCCCTGGCCATCTTCGTCGCCCTCTGCCTGCCGGCCTTCGACGCCAGCCACTTCACCCCGTTCATGCCCAAGGGCTTCGCCGCCACGCCTGGCCCCGACGGGGTCAAGGTCGGCGTCATGGCCGCCGCCAGCCTGATCTTCTTCGCCTTCTACGGCTTCGACGCGGTGTCGACCGCCGCCGAGGAGACCAAGAACCCCAAGCGCGACCTGACCATCGGCATCGTCGGTTCGATGGCCGCCTGTACGCTGATCTACATGGTGGTCGCCGCCGTCTCGATCGGGGCCTCGCGCACCGAGGTGTTCTCGGCCAGCGAAGCGCCGCTGGTGTTCATCCTGGAGAGCCTCAAGCACCCGAAGGTGGCCCAGATCGTCGCCCTGGCCGCCGTCGTCGCCCTGCCGACCGTGATCCTGGCCTTCATGTACGGCCAGAGCCGGATCTTCTTCGTCATGGCCCGCGACGGCCTGCTGCCGCGCGCCCTGGCCCGGGTCAACGCCAAGACCGGCACGCCGGTGCTGATGACCCTGCTGACCGGCCTGCTGTCGGCCTTCCTGTCGGGCCTGCTGCCGCTGAAGGAGATCGCCGAGCTGGCCAACGCCGGCACCCTGGCCGCCTTCATCGCCGTCGGCGCCTCGGTGATCGTGCTGCGCCGGCGCGAGCCGAACCGCCCGCGGGTGTTCTCGGTCCCGGCCTGGCCGGTCGTGGCCTCGGGCGCGATCCTCGGCTGCCTCTATCTGTTCGCCAGCCTGCCGGCCAAGACGCAGCTTTATTTCCTCTGCGCGCAGATTGTGGGCTTGCTGATATATTTCGTTTACGGCGTGCGCCGCAGTGTCCTCGCGAAAGGCTCGCCGCCGACGGTGTAAGCTCGGGCGCGGGGACGGGCTGGAGGGGTTCTGATGACCGGCTTCGACCGTATCCTGCGCATCTGGCCTGTCGCCCTGGTCATGGGCGGCGCGCTCCTGGTCACGGGCTGCGGTGGAGGCGGCGGGGGGGGCGCTCCTTCGACGGGCGTGACGACGCCGGTCACGCCGCCCGCGCCGCCTCCACCCCCGCCGCCTCCGCCCAGCGTCACCAGCGCCGAATACACGCGCAGCTGGGGCCTGGCCGCTATCCGCGCCAACACCGCCTATGACGCCGGCTACACCGGCGCGGGGATCACGGTGGCCGTGGTCGACACCGGCGTCGATCAATCCCAGGCCGACCTGGCCGGCCGGGTGTCGGCCGCCTCGACCGACATCGTCACCGGCCGCAACGAGCTGGCCAACGCCGACCGCCACGGCACCAGGGTGGCCGGGATCATCGCCTCCAACTTCAACGGGACGGGCACGATCGGCGTGGCCTACGGCTCGACCATCCTGTCGATCCGCGCCGACACCGCCTCGACCGATCCCGACTGCGAAGAGTGCATCTTCACCTCCAGCAACCTGGCGCGCTCGATCGACTACGCGGTCGCCAACGGCGCCAAGGTGATCAACCTGTCTCTCGGTGGCGACACGCCGCTGGGCGCGACCTTCGAGGCGGCTCTGGCTCGGGCCACGGCCGCCGGCGTCGTCATCGCCGCCTCGGCCGGCAACGAAGGCGAGGCCGATCCGGGCTGGCCGGCGCGCTACGCCGTCGACACCCGCTACCAAGGCGCGCTGCTGGCCGTCGGGGCCCTGTCGCAGAGCGGAACCCTGGCCAGCTTCTCCAACAAGGCCGGGGTGGCGGCCAACGGCTACATCGTCGCCCCGGGCGACCAGGTGATCACCGACTGCGACACGGCCGGCAGCTGCTGGCGGATCTCGGGCACCTCGTTCTCGGCTCCGCACGTGGCCGGGGCCCTGGCCCTGCTGCTGCAGGCCTTCCCCAACATCTCCGGCCGCGACGCGGTCTCGATCCTGCTACGCACGGCCGCCGACCTCGGGACGACCGGGACCGACAGCACCTATGGTCGCGGCTCGCTGGATCTGACCCGCGCCTTCCAGCCGGTGGGGACCAGCAGCCTGGCCGTGGGCGAGGGCGAATCGGTCGCGCTCGACGCCAACGAGCCCGGGACCAGCCTCGCCGGTCCGTTCGGCCAGGCCCTTGCGCGCACCGACGCTCTGAGCACGGTGCTGACCGACGATTATCACCGCCGCTTCGTGGTCGACCTGGCAGGCTCCGTGCCAGGTGCGTCGCGCCGGGGCGTGGGCGACCTGCCGCCGCCGACCGCCTCCAGCGCCGTGGTGCTGGGCGGCCCGAGCCTGGGCGGGGCCCAACTGGCCTTCAGCGCCGAGGCGCCGCTGTTCGAGCCGACGCCCAACGCCAGCGCGCCGGACATGCTGCTGGGGCCCCAGCCCATGCGCTCGGCGCGGATGCAGGCGGCGTTCGGCCGGTTCAGCTTCTCGACCTGGAAGGGCGAGGGCGGCGCGCCGGCCCCGGCCGGTCCGGAGGGCCGCGACGCCTTCCGCCTCGTCGCGCATCCCGATCAGACGGTGCAGGCCGCTGTGCGCCTGGGCCGCTTCGCCTTCAGCGCCGAGCAAGGCGAGGCCGTGCGCCGCCGCCCGATGCAGACCACGGAGATCAAGGCCTCCAGCTACGTCGCGGCCACCGGCCAGACCGCGCTCGCCGGCGGCGTGCTCAGCGTCACCGCCGGGACTCTGGACGAGCCGCTCGGCCCGCTGGGTTCGTTCTTGGCGCCGGGCTCGACCTTCGCCCTGCCGACCTCGACCCGCTTCACCGCCGCCGCCTTCGACCTGTCGCCGCGTCCCGGGGTCAGCCTGCGGGCCGAGGCCTCGATGGGGCGGATGTCGGCCCAGGGCGGGCTGCTGGGCCTGGACGGCGCGGTCAGCGGCGCCTGGCGGCTGATGGCGGCCGCCGACTGCGACCTGATCGGCTGGTCCTGCGCCCTGCTGACCTTCGAGGTCAGCCAGCCCCTGCGCGTCGAGCGCGGCCGGTTCACCGCCACCCTGGCCGACGCGCCGCTGTCATACGACGACCCGCTGACCTACTCGACCCGCCGCTTCAGCGCCTCGCCCGACGGGCGCGAGATCGACCTGCGGCTGGGCATGGAGCGGTCGCTGGGCGGCGAGCGGCGGATCAGCGTGCGTGGCGGCGTGGCCCTGCAGCCGGGACACGACGCCTCGGCCGATCCGGAACTGAACCTGGCGGCCACCTATCGGGCCCGCTTCTGACGGCTCTTCCATTCCCGCGAGCGGCGGGTACAGTCGGCGAATAAAACGATCGTTTGACGCGACGACTGACAGGAAGGAACCGCCATGGCCCTCGACCGCGAAACCCGCGACCAGCTGCTCGAGATGGTCGCCCGCTTCGTGGCCGAACGGTTGCGGCCGATCGAGGCCCAGGTGGCCGAGAACGACGCGGTGCCCGAAGGCGTGATCGCCGAGATGCGCGATCTGGGCCTCTTCGGCCTGTCGATCCCCGAGGAATACGGCGGGCTTGGCCTGTCCATGGAGGACGAGGCGCTGGTGGCGATCGAGCTGGGCCGCGCTTCGCCGGCCTTCCGCTCGGTGTTCGGCACCAATGTCGGCATCGGCAGCCAGGGCCTGGTGATGTTCGGCTCCGAGGCCCAGAAGGCCAAATGGCTGCCGGGCATAGCCTCGGGCGAGACCGTCACCAGCTTCGCCCTGACCGAGCCCGAGGCCGGCTCCGACAGCGCCGCCGTGCAGACCCGCGCCACGCTGGACGGCGACGCCTATGTGCTGAACGGGACCAAGCGCTTCATCACCAACGCCGGCAAGGCCTCGCTGTTCACGGTGATGGCCCGCACCAACCCCGAGGCCAAGGGCGGCTCGGGCGTGTCGGCCTTCCTGGTCGAAGCCGGTTTGCCGGGCCTGCACGTGGGCAAGGCCGAGAAGAAGATGGGCCAGCAGGGCGCCCACATCCACGACGTCACCTTCGACAACGTGCGGGTTCCGGTCGAGAACCGGCTGGGCGCGGAAGGCGAGGGCTTCAAGGTCGCCATGCAGGTGCTCGATCGCGGCCGCCTGCACATCGCCGCCGTCTGCACGGGGGTCGCCGAGCGGCTGATCGCCGACTGCGTGGCCTACGCCTCCGAGCGCAAGCAGTTCGGCCAGCCGATCGCGAGCTTCCAGCTGATCCAGGCGATGCTGGCCGACAGCAAGACCGAGGCCCTGGCCGCCAAGGCCCTGGTGCTGGAGACCGCCCGCAAGCGCGATGCGGGCGAGGGCGTGACCCTGGAGGCGGCCGCCGCCAAGCTGTTCGCCTCTGAGATGGTCGGACGGGTGGCCGACCGGGCGGTGCAGATCTTCGGCGGCGCCGGCTATGTCGCCGACTACGGCATCGAGCGTCTTTACAGAGATGTCCGGATTTTCCGGATCTACGAGGGCACCAGCCAGATCCAGCAACTGGTCATCGCCAGAGAAACCCTGCGTCGCGGCGGATAGCCGCAAGCACATCCGACGAGAGTGCGGCGGTATGACGCGCTCATAACGGGAAAAGTTGTGCTGCCATTAACCATCAGTCGTGAGATTTAACCCCGATATTCAAGACCGGGGATGCGGCAGATGAGCCAGGACTACGCACTGAATGACCGCGTCGCGTTCATGGGCCTGGATGACCGGGCCCGGGCGTCTCTGCGGGCGCTGCGTCCACTCATCGAGCGCGAGATCGGCCCGGCGCTGGCCGGCTTCTACGACAAGGTCAAGGCGACGCCGGAGACCCGCAAGTTCTTCGGCGACGAGCGCCACATGGACGCGGCCGGCTCGCGCCAGAAGTCGCACTGGGGCGTGATCGCCCAGGCCGAGTTCAGCGACACCTACGTCAAGGCCGTGCGCACCATCGGCGAGACCCACGCCCGCATCGGCCTGGAGCCGCGCTGGTACATCGGCGGCTACGCCCTGGTCAGCGAGCACCTGGCGCGGGCGGCGATCAAGGAGGCCTGGCCCAAGGGCTTCATGGCCAAGGGCGACGGCGCCGACAAGGCCGGCGACGCCGTCTCGGCCCTGATCAAGGCCGTGATGCTCGACATGGACTTCGCCATCTCGATCTATCTCGAGACTATCGAGAACGAGCGCAAGCGCCTCGAAGAGGTGCGCCAGGCCAACGAGCGCAGCCAGGCCGTGGCGGTTCAGGCGCTGGGCGAGGCCCTCGCCCGCCTGGCCGAGGGCGACCTGGCCTCGCGCCTCGACATCGAGGTCGCCGCCGACTTCCAGAAGCTGAAGGGCGACTTCAACGCCGCCGTGGCGACGCTGGAGGAGGCGATGGCCGCCGTGACCCAGGCCAGCGACGGCATCCGCATGGGCGCCGACGAGATCGGCGTCGCCGCCGACGACCTGTCGCGTCGCACCGAACAGCAGGCCGCCAGCCTGGAAGAGACCGCCGCCGCCCTCGATGAGATCACCGCCACGGTGAAGCGTTCGGCCGCCGGGGCCCGCAAGGCCTCCGACGTGGTGGCCGGCGCCAAGACCGAGGCCGAGCGCTCGGGCGTGGTTGTCAACGACGCGGTCGCCGCCATGGGCGAGATCGAGACCAGCTCGCGCGAGATCAGCAACATCATCGGGGTGATCGACGAGATCGCCTTCCAGACCAACCTTCTGGCCTTGAATGCGGGCGTCGAAGCCGCGCGGGCGGGCGACGCGGGCAAGGGCTTCGCGGTGGTGGCCTCGGAAGTGCGGGCCCTGGCCCAGCGCTCGGCCGAAGCGGCCAAGGAGATCAAGACCCTGATCGGCGCCTCGTCCAAGCAGGTCGAGGCTGGCGTCGCCCTGGTCGGCCAGACCGGCGAGGCCCTGCGGGGCATCGTCGACAAGGTCGGCGAGATCGACGGCCTGGTGGGCGAGATCTCGTCCTCGGCCCAGGAACAGTCCAGCGGCCTGGCCCAGGTCAACATCGCCGTGAACCAGATGGACCAGGTCACCCAGCAGAACGCCGCCATGGTCGAGCAGACCACGGCCGCCACCCATTCCCTGAAAGGCCAGTCGGCCGAGCTGACGCGCCTGATCGGCGGCTTCAAGACCTCTCGCCAGGCGGCTCCGGCTCCGGTCGCGCGGCCCGCGCCGCGTCCGCCCGCGGCCGCCCGCGTGGCGTCCCGTCCCGGCGCGGTGGTCTCGCGCGGCTCGACCGCCGTCGCGATCGACCAGGACTGGGAAGAATACTGAGTTTTTGTCGGTGACCGGGCGCGGCGTAGCGTAGCGCGCTCCGGATATTTCTTCGTTGCGTTCTCCCTCCTAGACCCTGGCCCGCCCTGCAAGGCGGGCCTTTTTCTTGGGCGGCGGTTGTCTAGTCTTTGGGCGCAGGTGTTCAAACAGCAAAACGCCCCCGCCGGTCCGGCCGTGGCGTTTCCCGTCTGGGAGACGCCGGCCTGGACCAGCGGAGGCGCTTGGACCCCCGTTGGGTGGGCGCGTAAGTCTTACGCGCCGCCCGGGAAGCGGAACGGAACCTTCACGGTGCCGGTCTTGGCGCCCATCGGCAGCTTTTCAGCGATGCACATGGCGGCCTTGTCGAAGCCCTTGCCGGCCGCGCTGTTGTCGACGACCTTGCAAGCCGAGAGCTTGCCGGCGTCGGCGGTGCACTCAAGCATCACCTGGGCGGCGTCCTTGGTGTTGGCGAATTGCTGCAGGCAACGGCCCATTTGATCTTCGAAGCCGCCAGCGGCCGAAGCGGCCTGAGCGACGAAAAAGCTGCCGGCGATTCCCGCGGCAATAGCGATCGGATATTTCATCCCGCTGCTCCTAGTATTTTTTCTTCGTCCGATGGACGTTGCGCCAACCGGACGCCTGCACCTTCTCGCAGCCGCGAGTTAAGATAGTCTGAGTCAGCGAAGAATAATCGATATTTACTTGTCGATAACCAAGGTGACTTGCGGCTGGCGCCATGTCGCCGCAATTGCCCGTCTCTAGACTCAAAACGCGCGCGAAACGCGCCTGCGCACCGGCGGCGGGGAGGGGGTGCGACAAGGTGCGGCCATCGTTCTTAACCAAAGTCAGGAACTATTAGGAATCTATCGTGATGATCCGACCTCATTGCAGGCGGTCCGTGGGCACGGCCGTCGCTTGGAGGGGATCTCGAGATGAAGCGCTTTCGACTAGTCGATCTGCCGTTGATCATAAAAATCGGCTTCGCACCGGCTTTCGCCCTGGTGATGCTGGCCTTGATGGCCGGCGGGGCGATCATGATCCAGAAGAGCCAGTCCGCCGCGCTGCGCCAGGTCGTTGAGAACGACATGGCCCAGAACATGGAGATCCAGAAGCTCTCCAAGCGCATCTCGAACATCAACGGTGAACTCTACACCGTGATGACCCACAAGGCCGGCAACATCGACGTCGACAAGAACGACGCCCGCATGGCCGCCGTCCTGGCCGAGACCGAGTCGGTCAAGAAGGAGCTGGGGGCTCTGAAGGGCAAGCTGCCGGCCAGCGAGCAGCCGAAGATCGCCGAGCTGATCAAGTCGCTCGAGGAATGCCGCAGCGCCATCGACACGGTGAGCGGCATGATCGGCGTCGACTTCAACATGGCCGTCGGCTTCATCGCGCCGTTCGAAGAACAATACGCCAAGATGACCACCCAGCTGGACCAGGTGGTGGCCGCGGCCAACACCCGCGTCGTCGCCCAGGCCGCCAAGAAGCAGGCCGAGGCCGCCGCCGCGATCAGCATCACGGTCATCCTCTCGCTGATCACCCTGGCCTCGGTGGCCGCGCTGGCCTTCCTGACGGTGATGAACGTCCGCAAGTCGATCGGCGACATCGCCGGCGCCACCGAGAAGCTGTCGAAGGGTGAAAACACCATCGACCTGGAGCGCCTGACTCGCGGTGACGAACTGGGCGCCATCGTGCGCTCGCTGAAGGTCTTCCGCGACAACCAGCTGCATCTCGAGCAGCTGCGCGCCGAGCAGGAGAAGACCGCCGCCCTGACCGCCGACGAGCGCCGCGCCAAGGAGGAGGCCGCCGCGGCCGCCGCCCGCGAGAGCGCCCTGGTCGTCAGCTCGCTGGCCGAGGGCCTGGAGCGCCTGGCCTCGGGCGACCTGACCTTCCGCGTCACCGCCGCCTTCCCGGGCGAGTACGCCAAGCTCAAGGACGACTTCAACGGCGCCATCGCCCAGCTGCAGGACACGGTGAAGGTCATCGCGGCCTCGACCGACGGCCTGCGCACCGGCGCCGACGAGATCGCCCACGCCTCCGACGACCTCTCGCGCCGCACCGAGCAACAGGCCGCCAGCCTGGAAGAGACCGCCGCCGCCCTCGACGAGCTGACCGCCACCGTGCGCCGCACGGCCTCGGGCGCCCGCCAGGCCTCGGACGTGGTTTCGACCACCCGTGGCGAAGCGACGCATTCCGGTCAGGTCGTCCATCAGGCAGTGTCCGCGATGGGCGAAATCGAAAACTCCTCCAAGCAGATCAGCCAGATCATCGGCGTGATCGACGAGATCGCCTTCCAGACCAACCTCCTGGCGCTCAACGCCGGGGTGGAGGCCGCCCGGGCGGGCGAAGCGGGACGTGGTTTCGCTGTCGTCGCTCAGGAAGTCCGCGCGCTCGCCCAGCGCTCGGCCGAGGCCGCCAAGGAGATCAAGACCCTGATCTCGTCGTCGACCCAGCAGGTCTCTGCCGGGGTGAGCCTGGTCGGCCAGACCGGGGAAGCCCTGCAGCGGATCGTGGTGAAGGTCGGCGAGATCGACGCCCTGGTCACCGAGATCGCCGCCTCGGCGGCCGAGCAGGCGACCGGCCTCAACGAAGTGAACACCGCCGTCAACCAGATGGATCAGGTGACCCAACAGAACGCCGCCATGGTCGAGGAATCGACCGCCGCGACGCACTCGCTGAAGGGCGAGACCGCGGAGCTGGTGCGCCTGATCGGTCGCTTCCGAGTGGGTGAGGGTTCTACCCAACGCTTTGAACGCCCGCGCGAAGCCGACGCTCATGTCGACTCGCCGGCCCGCAACCCCGTCGCCGAGCAACGCGCCCGGCTCGGCGCCTTCGCCCGGCCTGGCCGTGGCGGAGCCGCCGCAGCGGCCGCCCCGGTCAGCGACGGCTGGGAGGAGTTTTGATGACTGTCCTTTCGCTGCCCGAGACGCTTGATCTGAAGGCGTCGGGCCCCCTCAAGGCGGCGTTCCTGGAACGCCGCGGCGAGGCGGTCGAGGTCGAGGCCGGCAACGTCCGGCGCCTCGGCGGCCTGTGCCTGCAGGTGCTGCTCGCGGCCAAGACCGCCTGGGCGGCGGACGGAAAGTCCTTCTCTATCCGGGCCCCTTCGGAGGCCTTTGTCGAAACCACCCGTCTATTCGGCGCCGAAGGGGCGCTTCTCTCGGCGGATATCCATGGAGTTCAATCGTGACGCGGACGGTCCTCACGGTCGATGATTCCCGGACGATGCGGGACATGCTTCGCATGGCCCTCGCCGGCGCCGGGTTCAACGTCGTCGAAGCTGTCGACGGCGAGCACGGGCTGGAAGTTCTTTCGGCCCATCGCCCCGACGTAATCATCACCGACATCAACATGCCCAAGCTCGACGGCTTCGGCTTCATCGAGGCGGTGCGGGTCGACGACGACTATCGCGCCATCCCGATCCTGGTGCTCACCACCGAAAGCGACCCCGCCAAGAAGGACCGCGCGCGCCGCGCCGGCGCCACGGGCTGGATCGTCAAGCCGTTCAACCCCGAGAAGCTGGTCGACGCCATCCGCCGCGTCGCGGCCTGACGTCTCTCTTCTTTTCGTCTCGGGTACTGAAGACTCTCTCGTTTTAGGAACGTTGGAATGGACGAGTTAGAGGCCATCAAGGTCACCTTCTTCCAGGAATGCGAGGAATTGCTCGCCGACCTCGAAGGCGGGCTCCTGGCCATGCAGGACGGCAACGACGATGGCGACACCGTCAACGCCGTGTTCCGCGCCGTCCACTCGATCAAGGGGGGCGCCGGCGCCTTCGGCCTCGAGCCGTTGGTCCGCTTCGCCCACGTGTTCGAGACCCTGCTCGACGCCGTGCGCTCCAACGAGGTGCCTGCGACCCCGGACCTGGTGGTGACTCTGCTGCGCGCCTCGGACGTGCTGGCCGATCACGTCAGCTCGGCCCGCGGGCTGGGCGACGTCGACGAGGCCGTCTCGGCCTCGATGGCCGCCGAGCTGAAGGCCTGCACCGACCCGAACGCCGCGCCGGCTCCCGCCGCCGCGCCGGTCGTGGTTGAAGCGGACGCGCCGGTGGTGGAAGCCGCCGCGCCGGCTCTGATCGGGGCCGACGACGCCCTGGACGATGACGACCTCGGCTTCGACTTCCAGCCGATGACGATCACCATCGACGAGCAGGCGGCCGACGTCGCCGCCGCGGCCGGCAACGTCTGGACGGTGTCGATCCGTCCGAAATCGGACCTCTACCGCAAGGCCAACGAGACCGCCCTGCTGCTGCGCGAACTGGCGCGCCTGGGCCCGATCGAGGCCACGCTGGACGCCAGCGCCATCCCGCCGCTGGACCAGCTGGACGCCGAGGCCGCCTACGCGACCTGGACCGTCCGCCTGGAGACCGACGAAGACGAGAACGCCATCCGCGAAGTCTTCGAATTCGTCGACGGCGACTGCGACCTGGAAATCACCCGCGGCGAAGCCGTGGCGTCCGACGACGCCCTGGCCGCCCTGCTGGCCGGTTCGGCTCCGGCCCCCGCGCCGGCGGTGATCGAGGCCGCTCCGGTCATCGAAACCTTCGAACCCGCGCTGGTCGAAGCCGCGCCCGAGCCGGTCGCCGTCGCGCCGGTCGTCGAGGCCGCCCCGGCCCCGGTCGCCGCGCCCGTCGCTCCGGCCCCCGTGGCCGCCGCGGCTCCGGCTGCTGCTCCGGCCGCCGCCGCCAAGACCCAGCAGATCGACGTCCCGGGTCCGGGCCAGTCGGTCATCCGCGTCGACCCGGAGCGCATCGACCGCCTGATCGACCTGGTCGGCGAGCTGGTCATCAACCAGGCCATGCTGGCGCAGCGCGTCGGCGAATACGGCATCGCCCCGTCCTCCAACCTGGCCATGGGCCTCGACGAGCTGGAACAGCTGACGCGCGAGATCCAGGACAGCGTCATGGCCATCCGCGCCCAGCCGGTGAAGTCGGTGTTCCAGCGCATGCCGCGCCTGGTCCGCGAAGTCGCCAGCATGACGGGCAAGCAGGCCCGTCTGGTGATGGACGGCGAGAACACCGAGGTCGACAAGACGGTCATCGAGCGTCTGTCCGACCCGATCACCCACATGCTGCGCAACGCCATCGACCACGGGCTGGAAAGCCCCGAGGAGCGCAAGGCGGCCGGCAAGAATCCGGAAGGCGTCGTGCGCCTGGCCGCCCTGCACCGCAGCGGCCGGATCGTCATCGAGGTCTCCGACGACGGCAAGGGCATCAACCGCGAGCGCGTCCACTCGATCGCGATCAAGAAGGGCCTGATCTCGCCGGAGCTGCAGCTGACCGACGAGGAGATCGACAACCTGATCTTCCTCCCGGGCTTCTCGACCGCCGACAAGATCTCGGACGTCTCGGGCCGCGGCGTCGGCATGGACGTGGTCAAGCGCTCGGTGCAGGCCCTGGGCGGCCGCATCTCGATCACCTCGCGTCCGGGCCATGGCTCGACCTTCAGCCTCAGCCTGCCGCTGACCCTGGCCGTCCTCGACGGCATGGTGGTCGACGTTGCCGGCGAGACCCTGGTGGTGCCGCTGGCCGCCATCGTCGAGAGCCTGCGTCCCAAGCCGGAAGAAGTTCGCCCGCTGGGCCCGGTCGGCGCCGTGCTGGCCGTCCGCGACAGCTTCGTGCCGCTGATCGACGTCGGCCTGACCCTCGGCTATCGCGACAGCTCGCCGCCGCCGACCGAAGGCGTGGTGCTGCTGGTCGAGGGCGAGGACGGCTCGCGCGCCGCCCTGGTGGCCGACGCCATCCACGGTCAGCGCCAGGTGGTCATCAAGTCGCTGGAGCAGAACTACCAGCAGGTCGACGGCGTGGCCGCCGCGACGATCCTGGGCGACGGCCGCGTGGCCCTCATCCTCGACGTCGACGCGGTGATCAGCCTGCGCCGTCGCGAACCGCCCCGCCCCGTCGAACCCACTCTGATCGCCGCGGAGTAACCCGATGACCGAAGAAATCATCACCACGGGCGAGCGCCGGGAACTGATCTCCTTCCGGGTCGGCGACCAGGAATATTGCGTGGACATAATGGCTGTCCGCGAGATTCGCGGCTGGAGCCCGGCCACGACGCTTCCGCAGTCGCCCGGCTACATGCGCGGCGTCATCAATCTGCGCGGCGCGGTGCTGCCGATCATGGACCTGGCCTGCCGCCTGGGCATGCCGATGGTCGAGCCGACCGTCCGCAGCGTGTTCATCGTGGTCAAGGCGGGCGACCGCATGATCGGCATGCTGGTCGACGCGGTGTCGGACATCCTGTCGATCACCGACGATCTCGTTCAACCGACCCCGGATCTGGCTTGCGACATGGTGCGCAACTTCATCCGCGGCATCATTTCCATCGACGGCCGGATGATCAGCGAGATTTCGCTCGATCGCCTGCTGCCCGAGCGCGAGGCCCTGGCCGCCTGATGACCTTCGCTCCCTCCTCCACTGATCGGCGCGAGGCCCTGGTCGACGGCGAGTTCGCCTTCACCACCCAGGACTTCAAGCGTATCGCCGAGATCCTCTACGGCATGGCCGGCATCAGCCTGCCGGACACCAAGGCCACGCTGGTCTATTCGCGCCTGGCCAAGCGCCTGCGCGCCCTGGGCCTGCGGTCGTTCAAGGAGTACTGCGCCTTCGTGACCAGCGAACAGGGTCACGACGAGAGCCAGGAAATGCTGCGGGCCCTGACGACCAACGTCACCCGCTTCTTCCGCGAGCCGCACCACTTCGACGACCTGCGCGCCAACATCCTGGAGCCGATCGCCGACCAGGTGCGCGCCGGCCGCCGCCTGCGCCTGTGGTCCGCCGCCAGCTCGTCGGGCCAGGAACCCTATTCGATGGCCTTCACGGTGCTGTCGGTTTGGCCCAACGCGGCCGAGCTCGACATCCGCATCCTGGGCACCGACATCGACACCAACGTGCTCGCGACCGGCCGTCAGGCCGTCTACGACGAACACCTGCTGGAAGGCATTTCGCCAGCTCAGCGGGGCCAGTTCTTCGAGCGCGATTCGAATGACCGCCGGGCCTATCGCGTCTGCGAGGCCGCCCGCCGCCTGGTCGCTTTCCGCGAACTGAACCTCAACGGCCCGTCCTGGCCGATGAAGGGGCCGTTCGACGCCATCTTCTGCCGGAATGTCGTGATCTATTTCGATGAACCGACCCAGGAGCGGGTCTGGAGCCGCTTCCAGCCTCTGCTGGCGCAGGGCGGCAAGCTCTATGTGGGCCACTCCGAACGCGTCGGCGCCAATGTGCGCGGCTTCGAGAGCTGCGGCCTGACCGCCTATCGCAAGACGGGGGTCTGAGCATGGCCAAGATTCGCGTCCTCGTCGTCGACGACTCGGCGACCATGCGCGGCCTGATCACGGCCGCCCTCAACCGCGACTCCGAGATCGAGGTGGTCGGCGCCGCCGGCGACCCGTTCGAGGCCCGGGGCATGATCAAGGCCCTGAACCCGGACGTCGTGACCCTCGACATCGAGATGCCGAACATGAACGGCATCGAGTTCCTCGAGAAGATCATGCGCCTGCGGCCGATGCCGGTGGTCATGGTCTCCAGCCTGACCCAGGCCGGGGCCGAGATGACCCTGCGCGCGCTGGAGCTGGGCGCCGTCGACTGCGTCGGCAAGCCGACCACGGCCACCGGCACCGCTGAAGCGCTCGCAGAAGTCGCTGATAAGGTGAAGACCGCGGCCCGCGCCTCGGTGCGCACCAAGGCCGACGCCGCCCCGACCCCGGTTCGCCGCGGCGCCTACGTGCCGACCGGCGACGTGGTGGCCATCGGCTCGTCGACCGGCGGGGTGGAAGCCCTGCTGTCGATCCTGACCCAGTTTCCCGAGACCTGCCCGCCGACGGTCATCACCCAGCACATGCCGGCGACCTTCACCGCCAGCTTCGCCGCGCGCCTCGACCGCGCCAGCGGGGCCAAGGTGCAGGAAGCCACCGACGGCGCGCTGCTGGAAGTCGGCAAGGTCTATGTCGCCCCGGGCGGCGCCACGCACCTGGAAGTCGTCCGCTCGGCCGGCCTGCGCTGCCGCCTGACGGCCGGCGACCCGGTCAGCGGCCACCGCCCTTCGGTCGACGTGCTGTTCCGCTCGGTGGCCCAGGCCGTCGGCGACAAGGCCGTGGGCGCGATCCTGACCGGCATGGGCCGCGACGGCGCCCAGGGCCTGCTGCAGATGCGTCAGGCCGGCGCCCGCACGGTGGGCCAGGACGAGGCCAGCTGCGTCGTCTACGGCATGCCTCGCGCCGCCTTTGAACTCGGGGCCGTGGAGAAGCAGGTTTCCCTGTCCTCCATCGGCCAATCCATTCTCGATCTAGCCTCCGCGAGGCGATAGACCCATGCCCCAAGCAAGCACCATTTCCGTTCTCGTCGTCGACGACCAGCTGACCATGCGGGCGCTGATCCGAAACGCCCTGCAGCAGATCGGCTTCAAGGACATCCGCGAGGCGCCCGACGGCGAGGAGGCTCTGAAGAACCTCCTGGCCAAGCCGGCCAACCTGGTCATCTCGGACTTCAACATGCCGAAGATGGACGGCCTGGCCCTGCTGCGCGCCGTGCGCTCGCACCCGCCGATCCGGCAGACGGCCTTCGTCATGCTGACCGGCCGGGCCGACCGCGAGCTCGTGCAGCGCGCCGTGCAGTTCGGCGTCAACAACTACTGCGTCAAGCCGTTCACCGTGCAGGGTCTGCGCGACAAGATCGAACAAGTTTTCGGGCAGCTGACATGATCGGGCGCGACTACTCTCACGACGACGAGCTGCGCGCGACCAAGGTCCACGTGACCCAGGGCGAAAGCCACGTCTCGACCGACCCGAACGTGGTGATGACCACGGTTCTGGGCTCGTGCATCGCCGCCTGCATCCGCGATCCGCAGGCCGGCGTCGGCGGCATGAACCACTTCCTGCTGCCCGACGCGGGCGACGGCCGCAGCAGCGGTAGCGGCGGCGACGCCGTGCGTTACGGCGCCTACGCCATGGAACTGCTGATCAACGGCCTGCTGAAGAAGGGCGCCCGCCGCGAGCGGCTGGAAGCCAAGATCTTCGGCGGCGGCAAGCTGTTCGACAGCCTGTCGGACGTCGGCGCCAGCAACGCGGCTTTCGCCGAGCGTTTCCTGCGCGACGAAGGCATTCCGATCGTGTCGTCCAGCGTCGGCGGCGTCTCGGCCCGCCGAGTCGAGTTCTGGCCGGTGACCGGCCGGGTGCGTCAACGCCTTGTGGCCGTCGACAATGCGCCGCAAGAAGTGCGTCGTCCCGCCCCGATTCCTCAGCCCGCGTCCAACGCCGGCGACCTGGAGCTGTTCTAGACCTCATGACCGCCACGTCGACCGCCGCCGCCGATATCATCGTCTCCCCGGATCATCAGCTTCCGGTGGGCGAGCTGTCGCGTCGGCTGGCGGCCGAGCTGGCGGCCGCGGCGATGATCTGCCGCGACTGCGAGCACGTGGCGGGCGAACTGGCCACCGGCGGCGCGGCGCTCGAGAACATCACCCGCCTGCAGGCGCTCGACGAGCTGAGCCAGCGGCTGCACGGCCTGTCGGACGTGTTGGCCCGCATCGGCCAGCACGCATCCGGCGAATGGAACCTGGCGATCGAGCCCCTGCTCGAAGGCCTGGGCCTGGCCGACCTGGTGGGCCGCCTGCGTTCCGACAAGGACCATGCGGGCTGGGGCGCCGAGGCCGGCGAACTCGACTTCTTCTGAGGCGTCGATGCCCGAGCCGCTAAATCCATCGACTCGGATCAATCTCGAGCGGGCCACCGTGCTGGTGCTCGACGACAACGGCGCGTCCCTGGACATCCTGTCGGGGGTGGTCTCCGGCTTCGGCGTGCGCTCCCTGCACCGCGCGGAGTCGGTCAAGGACGCCCAGGCCCTGATCAAGATCCACACCTTCGACCTGATCATCAGCGACGTGCAGATGCCCGAGGTCGACGGCTACGAATTCATCCAGTGGCTCCGCCGCGAGGGGCCCGAAACCAACCGCTATGTTCCGGTGATCCTGGTCACGGGCCACACCCGCACCTCGCAGGTGTTCAAGAACCGCGACGCCGGATCCAACTTCACCGTCGCCAAGCCGATCACGCCCAAGGTGCTGCTGGAGCGGATCTTCTGGGTGGCGCGGGAAGAGCGAGCCTTCATCGAGTGCGACACCTATGTCGGGCCCGATCGCCGTTTCAAGCACGAGGGGCCGCCGCCGGGGACGGACGGCCGACGCAAGGACGACCTGGCGGGGGAGGTCGGCGACGCTCAGGAGCCGAACATGTCGCAGGAAGAAATCAACAGCCTGATGAAGGTCGCGAAGGTGCAGATATGACCGTCCGCAAGTTCCGGCCGCCGAACCGCCTCGCCGCCATGATCAAGGATCGCGGCGGGATCCTGGCCAAGGACGCGGTCGCCGCGGCCGAGGCCAATGTCGAGACGCTGCGCGACAGCTCGCTCGCCGCCCTGGACGAGGCCCTTGAAGCCATCGAGGCGCGCTTTGGCCCCACGGCCGCCGGCCGCGCCGGCGAGGACTTCGAGACGCTCTACACCCTGACCCTGAAGATCATCGACGTGGCCGGCTTCGCCGCCGACGCCGGGGTCGACGAGGCGGCGGTGTCGCTGTGCGCCCTGGTCGACAACTGCGCCGAGGCCGGCGCCTGGCGCTGGGACGCGGTGGATGTCCACCTTTCGGCCCTGCGCCTGCTGCGCAACGTCGGCGCCAGCCTGCCGGCCGAGCACCGCCGGGGCATGCTCGACGGCCTGCACAAGGTCGCCCAGCGCTGAAGCAGCGCCCCATGAGACCCTAGCGTAGCGCCGGCGCCACGTTCGCGTCGGTCGTTGCAACTGTTACCGGTCCCACAGCTTGATACGCCTTCCAGTGTTTGTTACGCGTTAGTTGCTACCGGTGTCAGGGCGTTGCAAACGCCAATGACACCGGTTTCCATAATGACGGCCGAGAGCGGCCGCGTGGGAAGGACGCGCGGTCGTTTCGAAGCCACGACGGGGTCTGTGAGACCGCGTTGCAACGAAACGTATGGGAGGAGGACTGGATGTCTTACGGACATAACGCGCGTCTGCGCGCTCTGAAGATCGGCGTGTCGGCCGGCGCGGTGGCTTTGGCCCTGGCGGCTGCGGGCTCGGCCATGGCGCAGGACGCCGGTGCGACGACCGAGAACTCCGAAGTCGAGGCGGTGGTGGTCACCGGCTTCCGCAACAGCCTGGCCAAGGCCCTCAACGTCAAGCGCGAGGAAGCCGCCGCCACCGACTCGATCCTGGCCGAGGACATCGGCAAGTTCCCCGACCTCAACCTCTCCGAATCCATCCAGCGCATCCCCGGCGTGGCCCTGGCGCGCGACGGCGGCGAAGGCCGCCAGATCTCGGTGCGCGGCCTTGGCCCCACCTTCACCCGCGTGCGCATCAACGGCATGGAAGCCCTGACGACCGCCGGCGGCGCCGACGCCTCGGGCGGCACCAACCGCGGCCGCTCGTTCGACTTCAACATCTTCGCCTCGGACCTCTTCAACTCGATCACCGTGCGCAAGACGGGCGAGGCGTCGGTGGAAGAAGGCTCGCTGGGCGCCACGGTCGACCTGCGCACCGCCCGGCCGTTCGACTACAACGGCTTCGCCATGTCGGCCTCGCTGCAGGGCAGCTACAACGACCTCTCCGAGAAGGCCACGCCGCGCGGCGCCTTCATGATCTCCAACACCTGGCAGGACGGCCGGTTCGGGGCGCTGTTCTCGGTGGCCTACACCAAGCGCAAGATCCTCGAAGAGGGCAACAGCACCGTGCGCTGGGCGACGGGCAACGCCTTCTCGCCGGGCTTCGACGCCGTCAACAACGGCGCGGGCCTGCCGACCACGGTCAATCCCTCGGCCCAGGCCCTGGCCGATAATGCCGCCTTCCACCCGCGCTTCCCGCGCCTCGACCGCTTCGAGAGCGACCAGGAACGTCTGGGCGCCACCTTGGCCCTGCAGTTCCAGCCGTTCGAAGGCACGACCCTGTCGTTCGACGCCCTCTACGCCGACTTCAAGGGCACGCGCCAGGAGACCTATCTGGAGGCCCCGTCCTTCAGCACCGGCGGCGCCTGTACGGCCGCCAACGTCGCCAGCAGCTGCGGCATCGCCGACACCAACGTGACCGCGCGCACCATCGAGAACGGCGTGATGGTCAAGGGCACGTTCGACGACGTCGACCTGGCCGTCGAGAACCGCTTCGACAAGCTCGACACCAAGTTCACCCAGTTCTCGCTGACCGGCGACCACCAGATCAGCGACAACTTCACGATCCACGGCTTCGTCGGCCACTCCAAGTCGGACCACCAGAACCCGGTCCAGACGACGCTGCGCTTCGACTACTTCAACGTCGACGGCTACAGCTACGACTACACCAACAGCCGCGATCCGAAGTTCAGCTACGGCAACGCCGCCCTGACCGACCCGACCAAGTGGAAGCTGACCCAGATCCGCCTGCGCCCGCAGTCGGCGGTCAACACCTACGACACGGCCCAGGCCTGGGCGGAGTACAAGCTCAACGACGCGCTCAGCGTCAGCGGCGGCCTGAACTTCAAGCAGTACGAGTTTGAGACCACCGAACTGCGCCGCACGATCGGCACCACGACCAACCAGGAAACGGTGATCCCGGCGGCGATCGCGGCGATGTCGCTGGCCAGCTTCAGCCGTCTGGCCACCTTCAACGGCGTCCAGACCATCATTCCGGACCTGGCCAAGGCCGCCAGCGTGCTGAGCCTCTACGACCAGTCGGCCTATGGCGGCGCCTTCAAGCTCGGCGCCGAGCCGTCGCTGGGCAACAACCGCGGCGTTTCCGAAGAGGATCGCGGCGCCTATCTGCAGGGCGACCTGCGCACCGAGATCGGCGGCGTCGGCGTGCGCGGCAATCTCGGCGTCCGCTACGTGAAGACCAAGCAGTACGCCCGCGGCTTCACCTATGTCGGCGGCTCGCCCGTCGGCATCACGGCCGGCCGCGAATATGACGACACCCTGCCGGCCCTGAACCTGGTGGTCGAGCCGACCGACAACTTCCTGATCCGCTTCGGCGCGGCCAAGGTGATGTCGCGTCCGGACCTCGGCAGCCTGACCCCGGGCTCGACGGTCAGCGTCTCGGGCACCGCCCGCAGCGTCACCGCCGGCAACCCGAACCTGGATCCGTTCCGCGCCAAGACCTACGACATCGCCTTCGAATGGTACTTCCAGAGCCAGGCCCTGCTGTCGCTGGCCCTGTTCCAGAAGGACATCGGCAGCCTGGTGCAGACGGTCACCACCTCGACCACCTTCACCGGCAATCCGTTCGGCATTCCCGACAGCGTGGCCATCGCCGCCTGCGGCACGACCACCGGCTGCAGCCCCTCGGCGCAATGGAACTTCTCGACCCCGGTCAACACCGACGGCGGCAAGGTCAAGGGCTTCGAGATCAATTACCAGCAGCCGTTCAAGTTCCTGCCGGGCCCGCTGGCCAACACCGGCGTCCTGCTGAACTACACCTACGTCAAGTCGGACGTGAAGTACGTCAACTCGACCGGCGCCGTGGTCGCCACCGGCGACCTGACCGGCCTGTCGCGCAACGGCTACAACGCCACCCTCTACTATGAGGACGCCAAGTTCAGCGGCCGCGTCTCGGCCTCGTACCGCGACAAGTACCTGACCCGCGTGCTGGGCCAGGAGAACACCACGGCCGCGCCGGTGCTCTATGACGGCACCAACGAGACCTTCAACGTCGACGCCTCGCTGCAATACACCCTGAACGACCAGTTCAAGATCACCCTGGAAGGGGTGAACCTGACCGACGAGTACCAGGACCAGTTCAGCGGCGAGCAGAACATGCCGGTGGTCTATCACCACACCGGCCGCGAGATCCTGCTGGGCGTCCGCTACAAGTTCTAGGGGCTTAGGACTTTCGCGCGCCGCCCTTGGGGGAGGGCGGCAGGGAAGGGGCGCTGGTCGGGAGACCAGCGCCCTTTTCTTATTCCCGCCCGTCGATCCAGGTGCGCAGGACATTGCGGCCCTCGTCGAGCAGCACGAGGTCGGCGGCCTGGCCCGGGGCGATGGAGCCGCGCGCAGCCGACAGGCCCAGGAACGCGGCCGGGGCGGCCGCGGCCATCATCACCGCGTCCTCCAGGCTGAGCCCCAGCATGGCGACGGCGTTGCGGACGGCGCCGATCATGTCGAGGTCGGAGCCGGCCAGGGTGCCGCCGGGGCCGACGCAGACGCCGTCCTCGACGGTGATCGGCTGGCCTTGCAGGACGAAGCGCTTGTCGCTCATGCCCACGGTGGGCATGGCGTCGGTGACCAGCATGAAGCGGTCCAGCGGCCGGGTGCGAAGCGCGATCCTCAGCGTGGCCGGATCGACGTGGCGGCCATCGACGATGATCCCGCACCAGGCCGACTGGCTCTCCAGGGCTGCGCCCACCGCGCCCGGAGCGCGGCTGGTCAGGGGCGACATGGCGTTGAAGAGGTGGGTGAAGCCGGTCAGGCCGGCGTCCAGCGCTGCGCGGACGGTCTCGTAGCGGGCGTTGGTGTGGCCGGCGGCCACGACGACGCCGGCCTCGGTCAGGCGGGCGACCATGTCGGGCGTGGTGGTCTCTGGGGCCAGGGTCACCAGGGTCCTGCCGCGCTTCAGCGACGACAGCAGGGCGATGGCCTCGTTGTCGAGGACGCGGAACTTGCCCGCGTCGTGGATGCCCTTGCGCTGCGCGTTGAGGAACGGGCCCTCGATGTGCACGCCCAGCACCCCGGGCACGCCCTGCTCTATGGCGTCTTCCGTGGCCCGCATGGCCGCGTCGACGACGTGCAGGTCGTCGCTGATCAGGGTCGGCAGGAAGCCGGTGGTGCCGAACGGCCGGTGGGCCGCGCCGATGGCGGCGATGGTCTCCACGGTGGGGGCGTCGTTGAACAGCACCCCGCCGCCGCCATTGACCTGGGTGTCGATGAAGCCGGGAACCAGCAGGCCGCCGGCCAGATCCTCGACCTGGGCGTCGGCCGGGACGGCCTCGGGCGCGACCAGGCCGACGATGACGCCGTCGCGCACCAGCAGGGCCCGGCCGGCGACGACGCCGGCCGGGGTCAGGATCTCGGCGTTTACGAGCGCGGTGACTGGAGCGACGGGGGCCATCAGACGGTCTGGGTCACCTTGTTGAGGTGGGGCGGGCTGTCGGGATCGTAGCCGCGCGCCACCGACAGGCCGGCGGCCATGCGGTAGAAGCTCTGGACCAGCAGGATCGGCTCCAGCAGCGGATGGCCGGACTGGCTCGGCAGCGTCGTCGCGCCCGAAACCTCGCCCCCCGCCAGCAGCACGGTCGCGCCGCGCTCGGCCAGGCCCTGCGCCATCTTCAGCGTCGAGGCGTAGGTCTCGTCCTGCTGGGCTAGGACCAGGGCCGGGAAGCCGTCCTTCACCAGGGCCATCGGGCCGTGCAGCACCTCGGCGGCGCTGAAGGCCTCGGCGTGCAGGCCGCAGGTCTCCTTGAACTTCAGGGCCGCCTCCTGGGCGACGCCGAAGCCGACGCCGCGACCCAGGACATAGAGGTTGGTCGCGTCCGACAGCGCCGCGATCCCGGCGCTCCAGTCCTGCTCCCAGGCGGCCGCCAGGCCCTGCGGCAGGGCGGTCAGGGCGGTGGTCAGGTCCTCATCGCCCGTCCAGGCCGCGACCAGCTGGGCGATGGCCACGAGGGCGGCGATGTAGGATTTCGTCGCCGCGACGCTCAGCTCTGGTCCCGCGTGCAGTGGCAGAACCGCGTCGGCCAGAGCCGCCAGCGGCGAGCTCTCGTCATTGACCAGGGCGACCACGAAAGCGCCGCCCTGCTTGGCCGCCTCGACGGCCGCCAGCAGGTCGGGACTCTTCCCCGACTGCGAGATGGCCAGATAGAGCACCCCCTCCAGATCCTGCGGGGCGGCATAGACTGAAGACACCGACAAAGCCGCCGACGAGGTCAGCACGCCCGCCCGGGTCTCGATCAGGTACTTGGCGAAGGTCGCCGCATGGTCGCTGGATCCGCGCGCGCAGGTGACCACGGCCCGGGGCGGCGTGCTCCGCAGGCGCTCGGCCACCTTGGCGACGATCTCCGCATTGGTCGCCAGCTGCCGGGCGACCACGCCCGAGGCCTCGCCGGCCTCCTGGAACATGCGGGTCGCTTCGGGCGTCAGGGCTTGGAAATGGGAAAGGGGCTGCGCGGTCACGGGCCGTACTCCAGGACACAAAAACAAAGAGGGAGGGGTCAGGCGGGGTCGTTGAGTTCGGCCACGAAGTCGTAGGTGTCGCCGCGGTAGTAGGACTGGGTGATCTCGACGGCCCGGCCGTCCTTGAGGAAGCCGCGCCGCTCGACCAGCAGGCCGGCGTCCTTGGCCTTCACGCCCAGCAGGGTGGCGTGCTGCGGGGTGATCAGCACCGCGCGCAGGCGCTGCAGCGCCCGCACCGGCCGGTAGCCGGCGTCGGCCATGGCTTCGTACAGCGAGTGCTCGACTACCTCGACCGAGGGCAGGGCGAAGGCGGCGATGGTCGAATATTCGACGGCCATCGGCGCGCCGTCGGCATAGCGGATGCGATGGAAGCGGTAGACCGGCGTGCTGGGCGACAGGCCCAGGGTCAGCGACTCCTCGGGCGTCACCGAGCCTTCCATCTTGGCCAGCCACTCGCTGTGCGGGCTGCGGCCGCGCGAGATCATGTCCTCGGTGAAGCAGGTCAGCTTGGAGAAGTTCTTCTCGACTCGCGAGGCGACGAAGGTGCCCGCGCCCTGGCGACGGGTGAGCAGACCCTCGCTGACCAGGCCCTCAAGCGCCTTGCGCACGGTGATGCGCGAGACGTTGAAATCCTCGGCCATGTCGCGCTCGGGCGGCAGGGCGTCTTCCGGCGTCAGGATCTTGTGCTGGATCGCCTCGCGCAGGGCGCGCTGGAGCTGCAGATAGAGCGGCGCGGAGGCGGTGGTCTCGATCGGGCCGATGCGTTCGGAGAGCAGCATGGGTTAGATTTCCATCTCCAGTGGAGCCAGGCGCCGCGTTTCGGGGCATCTCACTGCGCACATACCAATCTAAGTCCTTTTTGTCCGCCGCTTCGATCCGATAAATCGCACCAGGGCGATAAATCGCTTTTGTGTCAAACGATTTTCGGCTTCCGGTGTCGGTGTTCGTTTTTTGAGTGGTATTAAAATGGCATCTATGCTCAGCCTTCGATCAAGAGAGGCAAGCGCGCCGGGACAGGCTGCGCTGCGACAGGTTTCGGGGGAGTCATCGATGTCGGGTCTGGTGCTTCAATCGCCGTTGGCGGGCTGGGCGGGACCGTTGGAGGAGGTTCCGGACGCGGTGTTCGCGCAGCGGATGCTGGGGGACGGGGTGGCGATCGATCCGGTGGGGTCGGTGCTGGTTTCGCCTTGCGACGGCGTGGTTCTCAGCGTGCACCGGTCGGGTCATGCGGTGACGATCCGGGCCGGCAACGGCGCGGAGATCCTGATGCACGTGGGGCTGGAGACGGTGGCGCTGGGCGGGGAGGGCTTTGAGGTCCACGTCGCCGAGGGCCAGGCGGTTGCGGCTGGTCAGGCGCTGATCGGCTTTGATCTCGACCTGCTGGCCCGCAAGGCCAAGAGCCTGATCACGCCGGTGGTCATTACCAATCCGGAGGCGTTCTCGATCGTCCGGCGGACGCAGGACGCCGAGACGCTAGCCGGTGGCTTCCTGATGGAGCTGGTCCCGGTGGCGGGCGCGGCGGTGGTCGAAACCGCCGCCGAAGCCGAGATCAGCCGCGCGATCGTCGTGCCGTTGGCGCACGGGATCCACGCCCGTCCGGCGGCGCGGATCGCCGAGACGGCGCGGGGTTTCGCCGCCGAGGTCGCCATC